>DAOVDP010000115.1 GCA_030669445.1 Candidatus Latescibacterota bacterium
AGATTCGACCAGATCGCCTGTGAGAAACGATTCTTCGAACAGGTGGGAGCTGAACTGTTAAAGCTCGACTATGAGAAGGAAAGCGAATAGAGTTTGATTATATCTCCAAACCTGTGGTAGATTTCAGACTTCTTACGAAAGCATCAACAACCAGAAAGAGCAAGTACAGCAGGGAGGCTAAAGAGTGGACTCTCGATTTCCCATCTCCTATTTCCATTTTCCAATTCCATTTTTCCATTTCCTAAAAGGTCTTACCCATTCCCTGTTTGGCAAACTTCTGCTGGTCATGATCTTTGGTATCTTGGTCCCGCTTTTGGGGTTGGGTATATTTTTAACCAGAACCGGGGAAAAAGCAGTCAAAGCCAGTGTGTTGCAGAATCACCGACAGATTGCCCGAGGGGCAGCCGGAAAGATCGAGGCCTTCCTCCGAGAACCACTGAGCGTTCTGGAGATCACTGCAGAGATGATGGTCAGTTTGGGGGGCACCGCCTGGCAGAGACAGGCTACCTTAGTGGCTCTGTCCCTGGAACGGCCGATATTCAAAGAGATCTCTCTGGTGGACATAGCCGGGAAAGAGATCCTGATCAGTGATCCGGCCCAACCCCTGAGGGATCGTTCTGAAGACCGGGCCTTTATTGAGGGGATGAAAGCGAAGGTTTATCTTTCCGAGATGTATCTGCTCAAAGGGAGACTACCGACTATGACCGTATCCGTCCCGGTGAAGGATGTTGGGACAATTCAGGGGGTCTTGATCGCCCAGCTTGACGCCCGGGGCATTTGGGCCCTGGTCGATGGGATAAAGATTGGCAAGACGGGCAATGTCTCCGTATTCTCGCGTAGAGGGCTCTGGGTGGCCCATCCGGACACAAGCGAACTGGTCAAGGAAAAGGCCCAACAGGCTAAATCTATAAGGAAGATTATGCCCAAAGGACTTGAAATCAGGGAATCCGTCGCCAAGCAGATCAATGGTAATATCTGTGCCGCCGCCCCGGTTCCAGGGTCAGATTGGGTGGTGCTGACTGCTCAGAGCAAACAGGAGGCGTTGGATATGACTCGGAAGATGAAGGGTCAGCATAGGCTCTTCTTGTTCCTGGGATTTCTCCTGTCAATTTTAATTGGCTGGGGCATAGCCTATTATGTTTCCAGGCCGATTAAGATACTATCCAATGCCACCAAGAGAATATCCCAGGGAAAGTCCCATGAATCGCTCCCGGTAAGCAGGCAGGATGAGATCGGTGAGCTCACCCTTTCGTTCAACCGTATGGTAGGCTCGTTAGAACAGACCTTATCCCAGCTTAGGACCACCAGAGATTTCAGTGATAAGATTATTGAAAACATCCCGGCTGGGCTGCTTGTTCTGGATAAGGAGATGAAGGTTCAGCGGACAAATCAGGCCCTGGTGATGATAATAGGAGCCAAACGCGCTGAAGATCTGATCGGCAGGACTATTGGTGAGCTTTTCGGTTCGCAACAGAAGCTTATGACCTTAATCGGGAAAGATCTGGAGGGGCAACTATTTCGGACCCGGGAGAGGAGAGTGAAGACTTTAGACGGCCGGGAGATAGAGGCGGTTGTCACCGGGGCGCCCTTTTTCGGCCTGGGCGGCGAGATTGAAAGCATCCTACTTTTGGTCCAAGATGTTACTGAGCAAAAGAAGCTGGAGCACGAACTGGTGCAGTCCGAGGAGCGCTACAAGGACTTATGGGAGACTGCCCCAGTTGCTTATCATACGCTGGATATCAACGGGATTATCACCCGGGTCAATCAAACCGAAGGGAAAATGCTTGGATATACACCCGAAAAAATGGTAGGGAAATCTATCTTTGAATTCATCCTGCCAGAGCAGCGAGCACAGGCACGAAAAAGGTTCCAGCTAAAACTCGCTGGTCAGCAGATTCCAAAGCAACGTCATAGGGGATATGTTAGAAAAGATGGGGCAGAGATTTATGTTTCTATTGATGATGTACTTGAATACGACAGCAAGAGCAAGGTTGTCGGTATCCGGACAACTATGGTTGACATCACCAAGCGCGTGCGGGCCGAAGAGGAGCTAAATAGAGCTAAGCAACATTTCCAAACACTCTTCAATGCCATGGTGGACCCCGTGAGCATTGTCGATAGCAAAGGCGTATTTGTGGAGGTCACCGACGGGGTGGAAGAGATCACAGGGTTCAAGAAGGAGGAACTGCTGGGCAGAAACTTTTTACAAACCGGGATCGTAACGCCGGAAAGCAAAGCCATCATGGCAGAGAATCTGACGAAACGGATAAAGGGGATAGATGTGGTGCCCTATGAGGTTGAGGTGCTCACGAAGAACGGGAGAAAGTTACCTTACGAGGTGAATGCAGCACAAATCACATACATGGGAAAACCCGCAGATATGGTAGTATTCCGTGACATCACCGAGCGGAAGCGGGCAGAGGAGACACTGAAAAAAGCCCATGACGAACTGGAAATCCGGGTGAAGGAACGTACCGCCGACTTGACGAAGGCCAATGAACAGCTCCAGCGGGAAATCGTCGAGCGCAAGCAGGCGGAAGAAATAGCCAAATCTGCCAATCGCGCCAAGAGCGACTTTCTGGCCAGTATGTCCCATGAATTGCGCACACCGCTGAATGCTATTGTCGGATTTTCGCAGCTCTTACAGGAACAAGATATTGGTAAGCTCAACGAGAAACAGGCAGAATATACCGCGGACATTTTGGAGAGCGGTGAACATCTCTTTTCTCTGATCAACGACATCCTGGATCTTTCCAAGGTAGAGGCAGGCAAGATGGAGCTTGAACTATCCAGGGTGAACATAAAGGAGCTATTGGAAAACAGTTTCATCATGATCAAGGAGAAGTGCTTGAAACATAGGATTAATCTTGACCTCCACATCCCTGAGGACGTGGAAGGATTCGAGATCACTGCAGACGCGCGAAAGCTCAAGCAGGTTATGCTCAATCTTCTCTCTAACGCGGCCAAATTTACCCCGGATGGAGGTGCGATCGCCGTGGAGGCTAAGCAAGAGGAAAAAGAGTTCATCATCAGCGTTTCAGACACGGGTATCGGCATCGCTCCTGAGCATCAGGAAAAGATCTTCGAAGAGTTTTATCAGATCAGAGGTGGTCTGACGGAAAAGACCGTCGGCACGGGATTGGGGCTGCCCTTAACCAAGGGCCTGGTGGAAACGCATGAAGGGAGAATCTGGGTGGAAAGCGAAGGAGAGGGGAAGGGGAGTAAATTCAGTTTCTCTCTCCCCTTGAAGGCTGAGAAGAAAGAAGGTCCCAGAAAATGACGCACTCGAGAAAGGGAAATCCTCAACGAGAAAAAGTTATCTTGATAGCTGAAGACAATCCTCAGAATCTAAAGCTGGTTCGCGACTTACTGCACGCTTCAGGATACGAAATTCTGGAAGCAACTGATGAAAAACAGGCCGTAGAATTAGCCAAAGACAACAAGCCGGATCTAATCTTGATGGATATCCGGATGCCGGTCATGAATGGGGTTGAGGCTATGGGTATTTCAAAAAATGACGATCAAACCAAAAACATACCTATTGTTGCTCTCACTGCCTCTGAAATGCGCGAAGATGAAGAAAGAATATTAGCAGCCGGGTGTGATGGGTACATATCTAAGCCACTTAATATTGGAGTACTGCTGAAAAAGGTGTCAGAATATACATTATGCGAGGAGGAAAAACATGAATAGAGAACAACCCAAGAAAGCGGTCTTAGCAGTAGATGACGACCCCAAAAGTTTGAAGTTGCTGGTAGATGTATTGACTCTTGAGGGTTACCGGGTAATCACGGCCCAGAGCGGAAAGGATGCCTTAGAGCAGATCGAGCTGGAAAAACCAGGTTTGGTGCTCTTGGATATTATGATGCCCGAAATGGATGGCATGGAGACTTTAAAGAGGATCAAGGCTTTCGACCAGGATATCCCGGTAGCAATGGTAACGGCGGTTTGGGATGAAGATGAGGCAAAAAGAGCTTTTGAGGCGGGTGCTTATGAATACATAACCAAGCCTGTTGATATTGAATACCTAAAACTGGCTGTTCTGGTTAAACTCTTTTCCGAGAAATAGGCAAACCGCCAGTGACAAGCTGCCATAAATCTGTCCTTTCCTTCAACTTCCAAGGCGTAAATGCCGGCCAACAAGGATACGTATCACCCCATCCCAGCTCGCTGTGGATGTTATCATCCACAGCGGCGGTAACAATTCACGGAGTCACTGAGCTGAAGATATTTGTTTGGGATACCTTGAAAGCGAAATCTGGCACTGGAATATTCATCATCTTCAAGACTTTTGATCTATCCCCTTGTGGATGATAACATCCACAAGGAGCGGAGAAATCTCGCCGGAATGACAAAAAATGCCCCTCCTGCAAAAAAAAGACTTGACAAAGGGGTTCTCTTGTATTATCTTGCCTGAGCGAAACTGGAAAGGTCCTGATGTAGAATGAGAGTTTACTGTAACTTAGATGGTTGTGTCAGGCAGGATCAGAGATTCTAAAAAGAAAGAAGGTGAGATAGTTTGTCGAAAGGTAAAGTCAAATGGTTTAACAACAGTAAGGGCTATGGCTTTATTGAGCAAGAAGATGGTGAAGATGTCTTTGTCCATTTCTCTGCGCTTCAAGAAGAAGGATTCAAGTCTTTGGCAGAAGGTGAAGAAGTTGAATTCGATATAGTAGATGGCCCAAAAGGACCACAGG
>DAOVDP010000057.1 GCA_030669445.1 Candidatus Latescibacterota bacterium
TGGGACATCCGGTAAAGCTTTCGCTGTGGGTGAAAAATCCTTCCGGCAGGTACCAGTTGTCCGGCCGTTCGCTTATCAGCCAAAGGGTATTTTTTGCCATACTGTAGAGTCCATTCACCAAAGCGTTCTTCAACCACCCCGGCAGGTCTTGAGCAAAGATAACCTCCTGCCAGGCGAGTGTCCGGCTCTGGAGCGCTTCCCATCCCTCTACTACCAGTTTGGCTATATCCTCTGGACAATTGAAACGCTGCTTGTAAGCATGCGCGTGCGGTTCCCCGCTGCTGTCGCGGAAATAGGGGTAATACCAGGCCAGGGCGAATCGGAGGCGTTGGGATTCCCTTGGCTCGATTTCGTAGCGGACTGCTACGGTGGCTCCGGGAGTATCGGCTGCTGTAGGGATTTTGCCTGCAGTTACCCCCATCCAGGCCTCCGGATCCCGGCCGAGACAGCCACCAGTTAGAATTTCCCCCGGAGCTGAGGTTACCAGGGCATAACCGCTGCCTTGCTTCTGTCGTACGGTTGTTCCCGGCCAGCGATCGCTTATAGTCTCACGGCTAAAGGACCCCTTCTCAGGCTCGACCTTGGGACCTGGAAAGCTAAAGGTTAGCCAACCCGATAGCTTCCGGGAACCGGTATTGGTTAGTTGAATCTCAAACAAGGCCGCTGGTGTGTTAGACATCTCCGCATCGCCGAGGATAAAAGGAGTAAATGCCCGCAGGCCTATTCGAATCGGTAAATCCAATTGACACTGGACATCGGTTACAGGGAAGTGACCCCAATAGAGGATGCGCTCGCTACCTCGCAAGCCCTCCGGAGCATCCAGACAGAGAAGCCGCAATTCCTCGCCTGCGGAGACTGCCAGGAAGGGCACATCCAGAGTCTGCGGCGGACAGATGTCGTTGAACATCGAACACCGGCCCAGCTTGCCATCCGTACGCAGTTCCAAATACCCGGTTCCCAGACCGCCTAAGGGTACACCACTGTCGGTAGTTCCTCCCTCGTATACGATACCTGTCGCCGACCGGTTGAAACCAGCGGCCGCAAAAGACAGAACAGCTCCGGTTTGACCTTTGAACTCAAATGGCCAAAAGCGAAGCTGTTTGGGGATTGGTGAATTTCCTGTGTGCATGGGCCAGCCTCCTTTTCGTTTAGTCTTTCCTCTCTTCAATATGATGTTTAATCATTTTCCCATTCACTAAGTAGATCACATCTTCGCAGATATTGGTGGCAAGATCGGCTATCCTTTCCAGATGACGTCCAACTATAATCAGATCTACGGCTCGCGGGATGGTTTTAGGATCCTGCATCATATAGGTTAAAAGCTCCCTGAATATCTGATCATTAAGGTCGTCAATCTCGTCATCTCGTTCACATACATCTCTGGCTAACTTAGGATCTCGATTCACGAAAGCGTCGAGGCTGTCTTTTATCATCCTCTGGGCCAGGGTGGCCATTCGGGGGATATCTATTAGGGGTTTAAGGAGTGGTTGTTTCAGCAAATCTAAAGTCCTTTCAGCAATGTTGACTGCCTGGTCACCAATTCTCTCTAAATCGTTGTTGATTTTCAGTGCAGAGGCAATAAACCGCAAGTCGATTGCCAGAGGTTGCTGAAGTGCCAAAAGCTTCAAACACAATTCCTCTATTTCAATTTCGAGAAAGTTTATGGGCTCGTCCGCCTGGATAACTTGTTCTGCCAGTTTTCCGTCTCGTTCTACCAACGCTCTTACTGCCCGGCTAATAGCCTCTTCTACCAACCTCACCATTTCAAGTAATTTTTCGTTGAGGTATTTTAGCTCTTCATCAAAGTGTCTTTTAGGCATAGCTGTCCTCCATTACCCAAATCTTCCGGTTATATAATCTTCGGTTATCTTCTTTTTCGGTTTAGTGAAAATCACTTCTGTTGCACCAAATTCTGTTAATTCCCCCAACATAAAGAACGCGGTATAATCGGAGATGCGGGCAGCTTGCTGCATATTGTGAGTTACAATGACAATGGTGTAGTTCTTCTTTAACTCATGAATGAGGTCTTCAATTTTGGCAGTTGAAGTTGGATCGAGGGCTGAGGCTGGTTCATCCATTAACAGGACTTCTGGTTCAACTGCTAAGGATCGAGCAATACACAACCTTTGCTGCTGTCCACCGGATAAATCCAGAGCACTGGCTTTGAGCCGATCTTTGACCTCATCCCAGAGAGCAGCTTTTCTCAAACTCCTTTCGACGATTTCCTCCAATTTGCTCTTATTGTTAATGCCGTTTAAACGCGGGCCATAGGCCGCATTCTCAAATACAGATTTGGGAAAGGGATTGGATTTCTGAAACACCATTCCGATCTTTCTTCTCAGCTCTACCACATCGATGTTTTTTTGATAAATATCCTGACCATCGAAAAGTACCTTTCCTTCTACTCTTGTTGTGGGAACTAAATCGTTCATTCGATTGAGGGTGCGTAGAAAGGTAGTCTTCCCACAGCCTGAAGGTCCGATAAGAGCGGTTACCAGATTCTCTTCAATCTCTATGTTAACGTTCTTGAGGGCAGGAACTTCGCTGTAATAGAAGTTGAGCCCTCGGGTCTCTATTTTGATTCTCCCGTCCATTTCTCCTTCACCATTTCTTCTTTTTTCTAAACTGATTTCGGATTATAATTCCCACCGAATCTATACTCAGCACCAGGAATAACAGCACCAGAGCTGTTCCGTAGGCGATAGGCATCTGGCTTTCGGGATGGGTACCTTCAGTCATTAAAGCGTAGATGTGGTAAGGTAGAGCTTGCACCTCATCAAAAAAGGACCTTGGAAGTCGAATTATGTAGAAAGTGGCAGCAGTGAACAGAATAGGCGCGGTTTCTCCTGCTGCTCGACCGATACCCAAAATTGAGCCCGTCAGGATTCCGGAGATGGCGTTAGGCAAAACGATCTTGCGGATGGTCTGCCACTTGGTTGCCCCCAGAGCCAGAGATGCTTCGCGGAAAGATTGTGGCACTATCAGCAACGCCTCTTCTGAAGCTCGAATGATAGTGGGAAGAATTACAATTCCCAGTGTAAGCGCCCCCGAGAGGATAGACACCCCAAAACCGAAGAACTTGACGAACACGGCCAGACCAAATAGTCCAAACACCACTGAAGGCACACCAGCCAGGTTATTTATTCCTATTCTGATCAGTCTTACTAACCTTCCCTGTCGGGCGTATTCGGTTAAATATATTGCCGCAAAGACTCCCAAAGGGAGTGCGAAGAGAATTGCCCCTATAGTTAGATAGAAGGTTCCAATAATTGCCGGCAGGATGCCGCCGCTGGTCATTCCTTCTTTTGGCATTTGGGTGAGGAATTCCCAGGACAAAACTTTCACCCCTCTCATCCCTATAAAGAATAGAATAAGCAATAGCCCGGATAGAATTATTACAATCGAGAATCGTAATAATGAGAAATAGATAACTTGCTTAACCTGCTTGGATTTCATAGAGTTACTGTCCCATTTTTCGGCGAAAGGTGGTGGCCAAATGATCGGCCAAGAGATTGAAGCCCAAGGTAATGATGAACAGCATAATGGCGATACCAAACAGGGCATGGTAGTGGTCGCTGCCCACTGGTGCTTCACCCATCTCGGCGGCGATGGTAGCGGTCATAGGACGCACTGGTCGCAGGAAGGAACGCGGGATGACCGCGGCTCCGCCGGCTACCATTAGCACGGTCATGGTCTCGCCAATGGCCCGGCCTATGCCAAGGATGATGGCTGTGGTTATACCAGAAATGGCGCTTGGCACGGTTACCTTACTGATAGTCTCCCACTTTGTGGCCCCCAGCGCATAGGAGGCCTCTTTGTAGCTGAAGGGCACCGCCGAGATGGCATCCTCGGAAATGCTCACCACTGTGGGCAAAGCCATAAACCCCAAAATAATCGAGGCAGTGAGACAGGTCAAGCCAGTAGGCAGGTTAAACACATCCTGAAGCCAGGGAGCCAGGATAACCATACCGAAAAAACCATACACCACCGAGGGGATACCAGCCAGGAGTTCCACCACCGGCTTGGCGATTTCTTTTACTTTGGGATGGGCCACTTCAGAGATATAGGTGGCGGCTGAAACCCCTAACGGGATAGCTATTATCAAGGCACCAAAGGTTACCCAAAGGGAACCCAAGATAAGGGACAATATGCCGAAATCAGGAGGATCGTAAGTGGGATACCAGCTTTTCCCCAGGATAAAATCTTTGATCCGCACGATCCTGAAGATCGGCAATCCTTCCTTGAACAGAACAATTACGATACCCAGAAGGAAGAAAATTGAGGCCAAAGCGAAAAAGAGAAAGATATGCTTAATCAAGACTTCTTTCCAACGCTGGTGCATAGAGTTATTGTCCTTTTACGCTATTTCTCCGTATTCCCTTTTATCAGCTATAGCAATAGTAGCCGAGCTTTCCAAAGCTCGCCCTAAGGGGATGTTACGAAGTTTGGAAACTTCGGCTACGGATTCGCCTTTATCAGGCCGGTTAGCAACAGTTTTGCCGAACTGAGATTTGTTGCTAAGGGTATATTATGAACATCACAGACCCTTAAAAGGGCCGAGATATCAGGATCGTGGGGCTGTGCAGTTAACGGGTCACGAAGAAAGATGACCAAATCGACTTCGCCACTGGCAACAAGTCCCCCTATCTGTAAGTCACCACCTTCCGGTCCGTGAAGCATCCTTTTAGCCTGCAGGGCCGTCTTTTCCATAATCGTTTCACTCGTGGCGCCAGTTGCTATCAGATCGCATTGTGCAAGCCTTTCTTCGTCTTCCTTTGCAAAAATTACCATATCAACCTTTTTAGCGTCATGAGCGATTAATGCCACTACTGGCCTATCTTTCTTCTTTCTCTTCCCCTTACTCATTATGATTCTATGTGGATCAGACACAAGCTCACCTCCCTTAATGAGTCAACAGGCTCAACTGGACAAGGAAAATCCTTCTTTCCAAAATAGGATTTTCTAAGCTCAATTGCAAGCCTTTTTTCACGAAGCTCTACTGCTGGTTGCCAAAGAAAACGGGGAGCTGATGGGCAGCTCCCCGAAAATTCTCTCTAAGCGAGGCTTTTCCGCAGGATCAAAGCAACAATCATAAGCCGTTCTATGACCCGCGAACGCCCCTTCGCCCACTTGCAACTTTGCTAATTTGCTACTCAACGGGCACAAAACCTTCGGCCTTGGCTATCTTTTGTCCCTTGGGACCCAGGACAAAATCGATAAACTCTTTTGCCAGACCTCTGGGCTCGCCATTGGTATACATGTATAGAGGCCTGGACAGAAGGTAGGTGCCAGATTTTGCTGTCTCTACACTTGGCACCACCCCCTCAATGGCGATGGGCTTCACGTCAGCGCTCAGGTAACCCAGTCCCACGTATCCGATAGCTCCCTTGGTGGTGGCCACAATGCTGGCTACTGCCCGGTTTGAAGCCTGCATCAGGGCATCAGGGCGCACCCTCTGCTTATCGAGAGCTAACTTATTGAACACCTCAAAAGTCCCCGAAGCCACATCCCTGGAGACCACTACGATGACATCGGAACTACCACCCACTTCATTCCAGCGGTTGATCGCACCGGTATAAATGGCCTTCAGTTGACTTTTAGTGAGACCATTCACCGGATTTTCGCGATGGAGGATAACCGCGATGGCATCTTTGGCTACCACATGGGCCACAGGATTAATTCCCTTGGCCCTGGTCTTCTTCAGCTCCTTGGTTTTCATCGCCCTGGAGGCGTCGGCAATATCAATGGTGCCGTCAATCAGGGCGGCGATGCCCACTCCAGAGCCACCGCCTCTGACTGAAATATTCGCCTCAGGATGCTCTTTCATGAACTCCTCCGCACACCTTTGAGCAATAGGCAGCACGGTAGTCGAGCCCTGGATGGTCAATTGGTTTTGTTCCTTTCTGCTCCAGGGCCACTGCCATCCCCAGCTCACAGGCGCCAGAATGCTCGTAAGAAGAACACTCATCACGGACAAGATCAAGATCTTTTTGAAGTTGGACATTCTGCAATACCTCCTTAATTATGGAAAGTTTAAAGATTAGAGCCCAGGCGTGGCAAACTCCCACCTGAGTTGTGCTAAAAGCTCATCTGTGGGCTTGCTCCCGCTTTTTTCAGGTTGTTTCCTCTCGAAGTTAAGCTGGAGCATAACGCCGGGCCTCCCTTTCTCGCTTTTAACGAAGTGGTAGTTGAGGCCGCCAATCAGCAAGGTGTAGGCATCATCGGCCTTGTCGGTGTCCGGGTCCCAGTGGTCGAACCGAAACACAGCGTCTACCTTAGGCGATAGGTTGACTATTGGCATTAGCATAAAGCCGGCGCCTTTCTCATCGAGGTCTTTCCCGGCGGCTGTCATCACATAGATCCCCCAAACATCAATAGGGGTGAAGGCAAGTCTACCGACAGCAGCGAGGTTCTGCTTCCTATGGGTCTTGTGGAAAGAACCGCCCACGGTCACCCCGGGTATAGGTATAAGTCTTAGATTGCCCACCAACGCAGGATTGGTATCGATATTTTTGCCTACTTTCTTGTAACCCTCCCCGTTGACCAGCTCTAAATTCCACTCACCGTAGCCTTGGGGCAGATTCCCCCCGGCGCAGATTCCGAGATCACGGCTGGCAGCTATGCGGTTCTTGTCTGTAAACGACTTCTCTATGGTGACATAGTCCCAGTCGTAGACGAGACCAAAGTAGTGTTTCTGCAGCCCAACCGTGATCTTGCCTTCAGGGACGACTCCCTTGAAATCTACATAGGCGTCTTTTATCTTCAGTCCGGCGCCGTGAGGGTCCTCTTTTTTATCGCTGGAGAACAGATCAAGGGTAACCCTGCTGCTGATATCAGGAGCAAAGCAGTGCTCCCACCTGAGATAACCCCTCTTGACTGCAAAACCGCTCTCCTGGGTTCTGTTGTCCTGCTGTTTGTAGGTGTACCTGAACCACCAGTAGGCCTTGATCTGGCTTTGGTCAGGAGCCAGTCCAGCATAAGCTGGGACAGCCAGAGTTACGGCCATTGAAATTAGTACACTGATAACGATTGACTTCTTCATCCATTTTTCTCCTTTTTGAAAATGTTTCGGGTTTGTTTGCTTTTGGCCCAACTGTGGAC
>DAOVDP010000168.1 GCA_030669445.1 Candidatus Latescibacterota bacterium
GATGAGAATACTCTTCATTAGTCACTATTTCCTTCCCGAAATGGGAGCTCCCGCAGCCAGGGTCTATGAACTATCCAGAGCCTGGCTGCAACGAAGACACCAGGTTACCGTCATTACCGGTCCCCCGAATCACCCTACGGGCGTATTGTATCAGGGATATAGAAACAGATTCTTTCAAAAAGAAAAGGTTGAGGGTGTGGAGGTAATTAGAAGCTATGTTTACCTGGCACCTAATAGAGGTTTTGGTAGGAGGATAGCTAACTATCTCTCTTTTATGCTAACCTCTTCGGTAACGGCCATTTTGACGACAAAAGAGTGGGATGTAGTAGTCGCCACCTCACCTCAGTTTTTTGCCGCGGTGAGCGGGTATTGGGTTAGCAGAATCAAAGGATGTCCCTTTGTTTTAGATGTCCGGGACTTATGGCCAAAGTCCATCGTGGTGCTGGGGGTTCTGAGAAACAGAGCGTTGATCAGACTTCTTGAGCAGGTGGAGATGTTTCTCTATCGCCAGGCAAGACACGTGGTGGGAACTGTAGAAGGGATAAAAACCGATCTGGTAAACCGGGGAATTGAAGCGAAAAAAATTACTGTGATTCCCAATGGAGTGGATTTAAGACTATTCAGTCCTGGTTCCCGAGAAGGTACCTTCCGCATCCAGCACAATCTTAAGGGAAAGTTCATCGTCTCCTATATTGGTACCCACGGCTTGGCCCACGCCTTGGAGAAAGTTCTGCTGGCGGCTGAGAGACTTCAGTTGGAGAATATCTACTTTCTGTTTGTAGGAGAAGGAGCAGAGAAAGAAAAGCTGATTAAGATGAAAAAACAGCGACAAATTAGTAATGTTCTATTTCTCGACCGACAGCCCAGAGAGAAGATTTCCCAACTTCTCTCTGAGTCCGATGCTTGCTTAGTGTCACTTAAGAAAGATGCCTTCTTCTCTTATGCTCTGCCTTCTAAGCTGTTTGAGATTATGGCCTGTGCCCGCCCGATAATCTTAAGTGCCAACGGAGATTCCCGGGATTTAGTGGAGAGGGCAGGCTGTGGCATCTGGGTGGAGCCTGAGAATCCCACCGCCCTCGCCGAGGGGGTCCTCAGACTTTACCGAGATCCCAAACTCTGCCGTCAGCTTGGGGAAAATGGCAGGAGGTTCGCAGAGAGACATTTCGACCGAAAGAAATTCGCTCTTCAGTATGAGGAGATATTACAACAGGTAGTCAAAGGAAGTTGAAGGATGAGAAATCTCAGATATAAGATTGTCGAGAGAGTGTTGCCCTTGATCTCAGATGTGGCGATGGTCAACATCTCATTCCTGTTCGCCTACTGGTTGGCTTTCCAAAGCGGCATCGGGGGAGACAGAAGATTCATCCCACTGACAGACTATTCTCTGCCGGCTGTCCTTATCACCTGCTACTGCCTGATTCTGTTTCTGTTCGCCGGGCTTTACGAGACTTGGCATGCCAAGTCTCGGCTGGACGAATTCATCACCGTAGGTAAGGCAGTCACCATCGGAGGGATTATCCTTTTCTTGGCAACTCTCGACCTTTCCAGCCCATTCTCTCTCACCAGGATCGTCCTTTTTGGCTATATGTTTTCTCTAATCCTTCTGGTAGGAGGAGGCAGAATTGCTATCCGTAGTTTTCAGAGACATCTACTGATCCAGGGAAGTGGCAGACGGAGATCGATTATCGTAGGCGGAGGGAAGAGAGGTGAGGGGCTTTTTCACCAGATTAGCATGTTTCCTGCCTTAGGCTACCAGGTTGTGGGATTCGCCTGCCAGTCGCCTGAAGAAGCCGAACTGGTCTCCAATGTACCTCCAATCTTGGGAACAGTGAAGCAATTGCCTCAGATTTTGAGAGAGCGCGAAATAGACGATGTGCTGATCACACTGCCTACCGACTCGCATCGGCAGATCTTGGATATTCTCTCCCAATGTAACTCTCTGGGAGTAAGGTTCTACATCTTGCCTGACCTCTACGACATTGTCACCGGACAGGCCAGAACAAACCAAATATACGGGGTTCCCTTGGTAGAGATATCTCCAGGATTGATGCCGTCTTGGGAGAAAAAGACCAAACGGCTAATAGACATTATGATCTCGATACTAATTCTGTTTGGTCTTGCTCCCTTATGGCTGATTGTCGCTGCCATAATAAGATTAGATTCCAAGGGATCAGTATTTTTCCACCAAGAGAGGGTGGGTAGAGGTGGTAAGGTATTTATTGTACATAAGTTTCGCTCGATGGAAGCAGGTGCTGAGAGATTTACTGGACCGGTGTGGGCCAAACAGAACGATCCGCGCATTACTCGCTTTGGCAGATTTATGCGCAGGTTCAGGATCGATGAGGTGCCTCAATTCTGGAATGTGCTAAGGGGGGAGATGAGCCTTGTGGGGCCCAGGCCGGAGCGACCGTTTTTCGTGGAGATGTTTAAAAAACAGATACCTCTTTATACCCGCCGTCTTAGGGTTTCACCGGGACTTACCGGATGGGCTCAGACAAAACAGGATAATAGCTCACCATTGAAGAACTTAGAAGAGAAATTGAGATATGAGATGGGAAAAGTGAACTACGACTTGGGTTATATCGAGAATATGTCCCTGAGAATGGATCTGAAGATCCTTCTTCGTACTATCTGGGTAGTAATCTTCGGGAAAGGAGCGAGATAGAGAATGAAGATCGAATTTATCCACCTGCATCGGCAGTATGAGTCGATCAAAGACGAGATAGACAGAGCTGTGGCCGAAGTGATTCAGAGCGGCCGCTTCATTATGGGAGAAAATGTTACCAAGTTAGAGGAAGAGTTTGCCGAATATGTTGATGCGCGTTATGCGATAGCGGTGGCCTCTGGCACAGATGCCCTTCAACTAAGTCTTATGGCTGTGGGAGTGGGCCCCGGTGACGAGGTGATTACCACCCCCTTCACCTTCATTGCCACTGCTGAGGTCATTG
>DAOVDP010000054.1 GCA_030669445.1 Candidatus Latescibacterota bacterium
GTTGTCATTCTGAGAGAGCGAAGCGACCGAAGAATCTGAGATTCTTCGCCCGTCAGCTGACGGGCTCAGAATGACACACAAAGTGGTGGTGAGCAAATACTTTCAAAAATGAACCTATATTAGTTAACGTGGCACTAGTTACGGTGAGTCCCTGAAAAAGAATCAAGTATTCTACCCTAGTATTCTCGAGGAGACGCGCTAGAGCCTCGGGATCGGTTACGTCCAAGGATATAATGCCATACTTGTTCTCATTGAAACTAATCAGTCGATTGACAGAAGTCGTATCTGCGAGCGCAACAAGCTTCAGGAACTTTAGTCGTACTCTACCTCTCCCGTAGGTGTCTTCCCAAAGGAGCTGCTCCACGTTAGTAAGGTAATCTATCAGCATGCTTCGGAGGAATGATACCCCTACAGCTGGATTCCCATCAAAAGCTCTAACAAAGTCCTGCACAACAGATTTAATATCAACGTTATCTGGAACCCAGAATGCAGTGGTACCTTGTCGGATCCTCTTTCCATCAAAAGAGGGATCGACATAGACCACAGGTCTCTTCGCTGCACAACCGGCAAGGAGAAGAAGAGTAAATGCCCAGACAGTCGCGTGTCGAATCATGAATTTTTCTCCTCGTCGTCCCATCCACACCTATTCTTTCCACTTGTGGTGCAGAACGGGCAGACCCCAGCTCGATGTGGGTGTTATCATCCGCATCGCCTACCACAACTCACAGAGACCACTGAGGATCAGTCCTCCGCATTGTCAATAGGATTGGCTGAGCAGTATATTAGTTGAGGTCCATCAGTATCTGTTGTATGGTGTGCTTTTCGTTTACTACATCCTTGTGGATGATAACGTCCACAAGGAGCGTGGTTCATTTTATTCCACCCAATTTACAATTTGGTTATGACCCTTGAAATATTCATTGCCAACCGCACCCAGCAACACCGGGCAAGCTGGTACTAGCTGTAAGAACCGTGAAAAGCTAAAAACATTTCAAAGTCCTTGACAGCGGCTTAGGAAATGTTAGGCGGCAGTTCCCCCGGTACGACTCTATTGACGGAGCAATCTGCCCCAACGATTAGCCAGTTGAGCCGCAAACGTGTGCGGACCCATTGGCTGACACTCTGACACTGTCGAATGAATTCATCAATCTGGGGGACAGCCAAGCCATAGTTGCAATGATCGTCTGCCATACGTTGAATAAGTTGCCCCAATCCGGTACGGAAATCTAGTCCGACTTGAGTAGTCAGGCCTTTCGCTTCCACTACCCAGCATTCGCCGGTGTCTTCCCGCTTGCACACCAGATCCGAATAGCCCGAACGCTCAAGTTCAAAGCCAAGGTTAGTGAAGTAGGCCTCAATAGCACGCTGGACAAACGCCTCGTTGGGGAACTTATCTCCGCGTGGGTAGCGAACTTGCTTACTCATCGTTGACTGCCTCAGATTTCTCAAGCACTGTGGGCAAGAATTGTTACCTTCAAGACAGCATCCCTAATCGCCGCATCAATTCCTCTATGAGGGGTCTTACTGAATCGGGGCATGGATGTTTTCGTTGTTCGGTTGAGAGGCACTTGGATGAGCGACGAAGAGACAATCTATTCAATTCCTTTACGTGCGCAATCCAACATGTCTTTACGGTCCGCCCGTGACATTTCTGAACGTCTGCCTGAATTTGCTTATACGTGGCCACTTTAATCTTTTTCTGCCTCTTAACCATAATTGGACTCCCAAATTTCGTGTCGTTTTACCTGACTTCCCCAGCTTAATCCCAAATTTGCCGGAAAAAATTCTGGTTCGCTCAGAATATCCTAGGCTACCCGGGGCGTCATCTCCTGGGGAGAACTCCTAGGCCGTCAGCCGAGACTTGTTTTTTTCGGAAAGAGACAATTTTCTTGCTTGGCTTCGGTCTTTTAAAGGGCGTCATGCGATGGTTTATTTTCCCTATCATGAAGCCAATTAGGATCAGCACAGTCTCTCTTGTTTTTTGCTCTTTTGGGTGTTTTCGCAAGGAACGGGGTGAATCCACAATATCAACTCCTAGCCTCAAGGTTTATCCCTATTTCGCGAGCAAGCTGTATCAAGTAATTGACGAAAGCACTACAGGAAACAAGCATGTATTTTGCATCTCCGAACTTGATATCTGATATTTCGAGCATCCCGTGCCGAATACCACCTTCATCACTGGTATAGCCGTATAGATTACTCCAAGCCTTTTCTAACGCAGGATGAAGTCGAAGTCCATGATTTTTGAGATGTTTTATAGCATCGCCTAGCGTTGCGCTGGGGTTGCCTGTAATCAGACAAGCAATAGATTCGACAGCGGAAATGGCTTCTTTGATTGAGTTGCGATAATCCGGGTTCTTGCGATCTGTAAGTTTTTCTGAGGCCAAGCGAAGGTGTTCATGCACCCCCTCTAGAGGAGAAGTGATCTCGAGAGACTCTTCAATAGATGAAATCTCCGTTTCATTGGTTATCTCTCCAATTCTATCCGAGACGAATTGGTAGGCTGAAAGCTCTTTTTTCATGCATTCGTTGCAGTAGTGCCTAAAAAGGTACTTTCGTTGTCTTGGAAGGAGGTTCTGACAAACGAACTCGATGAAGTCATAAACCTCATACCATTCTGCCCCAAAATACCACTTACGGATTTCCCTTCTTGTGATTTGCCAGTGATCATCAAGAGAATCAATTGTATGGCCAAAAAAATCAGACCAAATGTGTATAAAAAATAAAAGAATTAGCAATTGAAGCTATCGGACTTCTGGGCTGTACCAGCCAGATTTGAACGGGAAGTGGCGGAAGGTATTTTGGAGAACTTATTGAACGGAGGTGTGAACGAGAATGAAGTTGGAAGACTTGATCACGGAAGAGTAACTCTGCGAAGAGTTGGGAGCCAACAAGGAGCAAATGGCAAGGCTGCGAAACCAAGGACTCACCTTCATCAGTTTGGGCGTGGGGGTGAGATTATACGACGTCAACGATGCAGCAAAGACTCTTGAAGCCAAGAAAAGAAGGATAGGGTCGGGCAGAATATTTGAACATACTTTGCCTGAAAAGTGAGTGCTGAGAGCATCAAGTGAACGCTGTGTGATTCTGGCTCATTCTGTGTGAAGCTGTGTGAACAAAAAGTTGAAAAAAGGTATAAGAACACAGGGAGATTTTTCGAGGCTGTCTGAGGGCAGTTAGAATTACCCTAAGAAATGCCAGAATACAAGGTGTGCAAACTTGCTCAAAATCTAAATATGTGCAGCGCAAGAACTACCTGCCCAGCGAGGCGGTGGCAATCGGGCAGGTACTGGAGAAATAGGAGAGGGCGAAGACAAAAGACAGGCAGATCAGCACCCTAAAGCAGGAAAATATATCGCCAAGAAATTCCAACTGACGCCCGAGTGGGTCTCGGAATGTGTCGCCCCGATCATGGCTGAGAAAAAAAAGGAGCAGGTATGCCTTATATGTATGAGTTGAGATTATTGGAATGGAACCAGGAGGAAATAGGTGAGCTTCTAAACCTAGAGCACAGTATAGTGTCAAAAAATATTCCTAAATTAAAGGAGTTTAATTTAGAAATCCGATTTCTTTGACAAGCACAGGCCAAGGAAATAGCCGAATACTACCACCTGGATATGCCCTTGGTGTGGGCGATTCTGCTTGAGGGCAAGAGTGATTTGGAAAGGTTCAAGCTGTTCGACACAAAGGAATATGACAATGAGCAACCCAAGCTATCTGGCCGGAGGTGCAATTTAAATGATTGAACTCAATGAAAGCCGCTTGCTGAAGAAGCGTGAAATAGCTGATTATTTGGGGTTTACGATTTGGGCGATAGACGCTTGGGTGTCTCAGCATCGGATACCTTTCGTGAAGTTTGGCAAGGCTGTTAGGTTTGATTTAAATGACATTGAAAACTGGATACAGGAACACAAGGAGGGGCCCTGCATTTTCTCCTCTTCGAGTAAAAAAAAGCAGTGAAAGCCCTTGACAACACTGCTGCAATGTAGTAAATTATCTCCAAGCCAGGAAGAAACTCTAAAAGACTTCAAGAAAGGCCTCAGCGACTGGGTTGGTTGCTTTCCTGGCCAGAGGAGAAAAAACGACTGGCTTCAGTTGGTTGGGGTTTTGCTCGGAAAGGGGTGATGCGGAGATCGTCCTTCCTTGAGAGAAGGGAGGGATCAGAGTGGCGATATTCAAAAAAGGCGAGGACTGGTATATCGACTACTATGTCAATGCTAGGCGCAGGCGCAAGAAAATCGGTCCCAGCAAGAGAATGGCCGAAGCTGTTTTGGCCAAAATAAAGCTCCAGATAATTGAAGGTAAATATCTGGATATCTCCAGACAGCCAAAGACAACATTCGAGGATCTCGCAGTCGAATATCTTAAGTTCTCAAAAATCAATAAACGATCCTGGATAAGAGACCGAGTCAGCATAAAACACTTGGGGGCTGTTTTCGGAGGCAGATACCTTTCTGGGATCACACCGTTGCAGATCGAACACTATAAAGCCCGGCGAAAGGATGAGGTTGCGCCGGCGTCTGTGAACCGGGAGCTTGGCTGTTTGAGGCATATGCTCAATAAGGGTATCCAATGGGGAATGGCAACGGAAAACCCAGCGAAGGGGATGAGACTCTTACGGGAGAACAATACCAGGCTGAGATATCTGACCTCCAAAGAGGCGGAGCGACTTATTGAGGCTGCTGCTCCCCATTTGAGACCCATTGTAATCGTTGCCCTCAACACCGGTATGCGAAAGGGCGAAATCCTCGGCCTCCGGTGGGAAGATATCCATTGGAAGCAAGGAATCATCCTTCTCAAGGACACCAAAAACAACCAGTGGCGGGAAGTCCCAATAAATAACGATGTAACGGAGACCTTGGGGAATCTGCTGGAGCGGTCAAAAGG
This sequence comes from Candidatus Latescibacterota bacterium, assembly GCA_030669445.1. Classification (GTDB taxonomy): domain Bacteria; phylum Latescibacterota; class MVCY01; order MVCY01; family MVCY01; genus MVCY01. The sequence continues at coordinate 4,888 of DAOVDP010000054.1, forward strand.
CCCTTACGTGTTTACCAGTTGGACAGGCAAAGCTTTCACTGAGGTGCGCAAATCCTTCGATTCTGCCTGTAAGGCGGTGGGAATTGAGGATTTTCACTTTCACGATCTTAGACACACCTTCGCCTCCCACCTGGTTATGGCTGGCGTGGATCTGACCACGGTGAAGGAGCTTCTGGGTCACAAGAGCATAGAGATGACCTTGAGATATTCTCACCTTTCGCCGTTACACAAAAAATCGGCAGTGGGAAAACTGAGGTTTAGGATGGACACTATTTGGACACCAGCGTCAGATCGGTTGAGGAAAACGCTTGCGTAAGTCGTTGATTTTACTTGATGCGGGCTATTAGCTCAGGGGATAGAGCGTTGGTCTCCGGAACCAAAGGTCGCAGGTTCGAATCCTGTATAGCCCACCACCTGAAGTCGGGGCGTGGCGCAGTCAGGTAGCGCACTTGTCTGGGGGACAAGGGGTCGGCCGTTCAAATCGGCTCGCCCCGACCAATTAATTTTGGATATGAAAAAAATCCTGTTGACCAATGACGACAGTTTTTCCGCTCAGGGCTTAACAGAGCTGAGAAAATGCCTGTCGATAAAGTGGGATGTGATCGTGGTTGCCCCAGCCACCGAGCAAAGCGCAGTCAGTCACTCCCTCACCCTTCGTCGCCCTCTGCTGGTAAATGAGTTAGATCAATCCCTGTTTAGCGTGAAAGGAACTCCTACCGATTGTGTGCTGCTGGCGGTACATCAGCTCCTGCCTGAAAAACCAGACCTTCTGGTAGCCGGGATAAATCATGGCCCTAACTTGGGCCACGATGTCACCTATTCTGGTACTGTAGCCGCAGCCATCGAAGCAACCCAGCTGGGCATCCCTTCGGTGGCTATTTCTACAATGGGGCAAAATTTCGCCTGTACAGCTCAGTTTGTCCCTTACTTTTCACAAGAAAAAACAGTAGTCGAAGATGAACGAGCATACGAACCTCAGAGAACAGATGGTTGTCAGCCAATTAGAGGGAAGAGACATCACCGATCCTAAGGTGCTGCAGGCGATGCGCACGGTATCCCGCCACAGGTTCGTGGACCGGTCCCTCTGGTCGCAGGCCTACGATGACCGTCCCCTGCCTATCGGGCAGGGGCAGACCATCTCTCAACCTTATATGGTAGCCCTGATGACCCAATGTTTGGAACTCTCCGGAGATGAACGGGTATTAGAGATAGGCACTGGTTCTGGCTATCAGGCGGCAGTATTGGCTGAAATTGTCAGGGACGTATTTACAATCGAACGGATCGCCAAACTATCCCAAAGGGCAGCCATTCTTTTGGAAGAATTAGGTTACCAAAATATCCGGTTTGAAGTTGGCGATGGAACATTGGGGTGGAACAAGTTCTCGCCTTATGACCGTATTTTAGTCACCGCCGGGGCACCGGATATCCCCACTAGTCTATTAGAACAGTTGAACGACCCGGGCAAGATGGCCATCCCTATGGGAGGAGCCTACTACCAGGACTTTATGGTCATTGAAAAAGAAGGCAAAAAAGTTAAAAAACGCCATGTCTGTGGCTGCACATTTGTGCCCTTAGTAGGTGAACAGGGGTGGGAAGAGTGATACAGGGACTGGTGGAACACCTAACTGCTCTGCCTGAACCGCTGATTACCTTTGTGATCGCCACCCTTCCTATATCTGAGCTAAGGGGGGCAATCCCCTGGGCACTGACAGCCGGAGGACTCCAATGGCAACAGGCTTATTTTTATGCAGTTCTGGGTAATTTCCTCCCGGTTATACCTCTTCTTTTGCTGTTGGAACCAGTTTCGCTCCGGTTGCGGAAGTACAGTATCTGGGACAGATTCTTTAGCTGGCTTTTTGAAAGAACCCGAAGGCGCAGCCGGGTGGTGGAAAGATTTGAGGTCCTTGGTTTAGTCTTATTTGTGGCCATTCCCCTGCCGGTGACCGGCGCCTGGACCGGCACCGTGGCGGCTTTCCTTTTTGGCATCCGGTTCAGACCTGCTGTGCTGGCTATTTTGGCCGGAATCTTCATCGCCGGTGCGGTCGTCATTTTAGCCTCGTTAGGGGTTCTGGGTGCAGTTTCTCACTTTCTGGTAGAGAGATAAGTCGGGGCGTAGCGCAGTCCGGTTAGCGCGCAGCGTTCGGGACGCTGAGGTCGTGGGTTCAAATCCCACCGCCCCGACCATAAGACCTCTGTTAAATGGACGCCTACATTAGAGCACATATTGTCGTCTCAGGAGTGGTGCAGGGTGTAGGCTACCGTTTTTTTGCCCAAAAGGTAGCCA
>DAOVDP010000203.1 GCA_030669445.1 Candidatus Latescibacterota bacterium
CATCCAGATGTGGAAGGGGACGAAAGCCTGGGGTGGAATTCGTCTTTTCGGGGCTGATCCGACCAAGAAACTGAAGACGCCTGGGGCCTCGGTAGTTCACGATTGGTTCCCTGGGGCAGCCAATCTCAGGTTTACCGGCACAGCCACCTTTAAGTGCGAAGTGGATAACAACCATGTGGTGAATGAGTTAAATGAGGGCAACAACATCCTGACTAATCGGCTGACCTGTAAGGCTGGTGGAGGAACGGGCCCTGTTCTAAAAGTGATCTATCCGACTAACTCCCAAGACTTCAAGATCGTGAACCAGAAGCTGGTGATCACTGTTAAATTCAACCGCCCGGTCAACCCGGCCACCGTTACCGCAAGAAATTCCTTCAAGGTCTGGACAGAAAAGGATCCTAACGCGGCTGGAACTCTTGCTTTCTCTGATGGGAATAAGACGGTGAAGTGGACCTCCACAAAAGCTACCGGTGATCTTCTCAGCTTCGATCCGGACGGGATCTTCAAAGTGATCCTGGACGGCACCGGTGCAAACGCTATAAAGGATACCGACGGCGGGCTCCTGGATGGGGACAAGAATGGCTCACCGGGAGGCAACTTCTCCCATCAGTTTGTCCTGATAGGGTAAACAGCACTCATATCCTTCGTCTGTAGCCTTACCGGGTGTGACGGAGCAGCGTTAGAGGCCACTGGCCTGAAACACAGGTTCTGGTGGCCTCTTTTTATCACAACGAAAATGAATCTAAACGTGGCTGTGGATAATTTTCTCCAAGATTTGGACAAGAATACTTGACAAAGCATCTCGCTTTCAGTATAATGTTGACAATCCCGATAATTTTAGTAGGAATTGGAGGTGAGTACTTTGCGGCTTTCCACTAAGGGGCGGTATGGATTGAGGATGATGTTGGATTTAGCGCTTAATTATGAAAGAGGCTATATCTTGATGAAAGATATAGCAAGAAGACAGGAGATCTCAGAGAGATATTTAGGGCAGTTGGTCCGTCTGCTCAAGACATCGGGACTGGTGAAAAGCTTGCGGGGTGCACACGGGGGATATGCTTTAACCAAGTCTCCTACGCAGATAAGACTTAGTGAGATAATCCGGGTGCTGGAGGGCTCGGTTGCCCCGTTGGAATGTGTCGATGATCTTGATCTATGCAATCGTGCTTCTCGCTGTGCCGCCCGGGATATCTGGAAGAAGATAAAAGAAGCTATGGAAAATATCTTGGAATCCACCACGCTACAGGATTTGGTCGAACAACAAACAGGAAAACAGCAATTTCAGGAGACAATGTATTACATCTGAGGAAGGTCCCAGTATTAAAGAGATTATTAATAGATGTCCTTAAGTCTCAGCAAAAGGAGGCAAACTTCAGATGGCGAATATTGCAGAGGATATAACTAAGCTGGTGGGGAATACTCCCCTGGTGAGGTTGAATAAGGTAAGTGCCGGATCAGAGGCGACCTTAGTAGCGAAACTGGAGTCATTTAACCCTCTATCCAGTGTGAAGGATAGGATTGGGGTCTCTATGATTGAAGATGCCGAAAACAGGGGACTGATCAAAAAAGATACTGTGATTATTGAACCAACCAGTGGCAATACTGGCATCGCCTTGGCCTTTGTCTGTGCTGCTAAAGTGTATCATCTGATCTTGACTATGCCTGACACTATGTCCCTTGAACGCAGGAAACTCCTTAAAATATTTGGGGCAGAGTTGGTTCTTACCGCTGGAGAGGAAGGTATGAAGGGGGCAATTAGGAAAGCAGAAGAACTTCTCAAACAAACTCCTAATTCCTTTATACCTCAG
>DAOVDP010000140.1 GCA_030669445.1 Candidatus Latescibacterota bacterium
CAGGTGTAAAGCAGTTGCTTTCCACACTGACGGAGACAAAGGGGGTATTCTTAGGGTTGCTTACTGGAAACATAAGAGAAGGGGCCTGGATAAAGCTCAAGGCCGTTCAATTGGACAGATACTTCCGGGTGGGCGCCTACGGTGATGACTCACCGGACAGAAATGAGCTGGCTTCTATAGCCGTGAAGAGAGCCTCTAAGCAATTCAAAAAAGAATTTCAGGGTAGGGATGTAATAATAATCGGGGACACGCCTCACGACATAACCTGTGCTGCCTCTATTCGTGCCCGCACTATTGCCGTGGCGACAGGGTGGACCCCATTAACTCAGCTCCGGAAGTATAAACCAGATTTCCTTTTTTCCAACTTCAGCGATTACCAGGAGGTGGTGCACGCAATAGTAACTTAGAACATGACAGCTTACCACAGAATCGCACAAATCTCTTCTATCAATAAATAACCAGGAGGTGCAAATTGGTTGCAGAAGTCTATGCTATGGGAACACAGAGCGGAACAGGAAGTGGTGGCGGAGGATTCGCTTTTTTAATCCCCTTTATTTTGATTTTTGTCGTCTTCTACCTTCTGCTCATCCGTCCTCAGCAGAAGAAACAGAAGACCCACCAGGCAATGCTCAACTCCCTGTCCAAGGGAGACAAAGTGCTCACCACCGGCGGGCTTTACGGCACAATTGTGGGGATAAAAAACGGTAACGCCATAATCGTCCTGAGAATTGCAGACAAAGTGAATGTAGAGGTCTCTAAAAGCTCCATCGCTGGGTTAGTGAAAACAGGGGAGTAAAGGTGAGGCTGGTCTTTATGGGCACTCCGGATTTCGCTGTGCCCGGCCTGAAGAAGCTGCTGGAAGATGGCCACCAGATAGTGGGCGTGGTAACTCGTCCGGACAAACCCAGGGGCAGGGGAAAGCATCTTATCTTTTCCCCTATCAAGCAGGAGGCCCTGGCAAACAATTTGCCAGTTCTGACCCCAGAGAGGTTGAACAACCCGGATTTCCTGGGAAGCTTGAAGCAAATGGCCCCGGAGTTGGTCGTAGTGGTGGCTTTTCGCATTTTGCCTCCTGAGGTGTTGGCTATTCCGCCCCGAGGGGTGATCAATCTCCACGCCTCTCTCTTGCCCAAATACAGGGGAGCAGCTCCCATAAATCGGGCGATAATAAACGGCGAGAGACAGACAGGCCTGACCACCTTCTTTGTCGACGAACAGGTGGATACTGGGAATATAATCCTGCAGCGGGTAGTGCCCATCGGCCAACAAGAGACTGCCGGGGAGCTCCACGATAGACTGATGTTTCTGGGTGCTGAACTTCTGTCTAAAACCGTCTCTTTGGTAGAATCTGGCAACTTTCCCAGAGAGCCACAGCCAAAGGAAGGAGCCAGTGAGGCCCCTAAGTTGAAGAAAGAAGATGCCCGCATCGACTGGTCGAAACCTGCTGAGCAGATCAGAAATCTCATTCGGGGCACTAACCCCCGTCCGGGGGCTTTTACTTACCGAAAGGGAGCGCTGCTGAAAATTCATCGGGCCGCAACGCTGGCTGCGTCCCCAAAAGGCACCCCGGGAAAGGTGCTTAGGTCTGACCGAAAAAAGGGCATCTGGATAGCCGCAGGAGAAGGGGAATTGTTCCTTGCCCAGGTTCAGCCTCAGGACAGGCGGCCGATGAGCTCGGCGGAGTTCGTCAGAGGATACGGTGTTCTGGAAGGAGAAGTCTGGGGATAAGTGATGTCTCCTTTACAAATACAGCACCAGGCAAAGCAGAGGAGAGAGGAGTGAAAAAAAGTAAGCTGAAAATCGGCGTGATTGGCACTGGCATAGGGAGTCTCCACATAAGGGGCTATCAGAGGCTTCCCGATGTGGAAGTAATGGGAGTAGTTGACTTAGACTCCAAACGGGCGAAACAGATTGCAGAGGAATACAAAATCCCCAATTATTTTAGTGATTACCGAAAGATTCTGAGATTAAAAGAGATCGATGCAATCTCAGTTTGTACTCCTAATTCTCTCCATGCTGAGGTGACGATGGCTGCTCTTCAGGCCGGAAAGCATGTGCTGTGTGAGAAGCCAATGGCGATGAATTCCCATCAGGCCCAGATGATGGTCAACGCAGCCAAACAGGCGGACAGGAAACTGATGATGGCCTTCTGTAGACGCTTCCAGAGCGACTCTCAATGGTTGAAAAAATATATCGAGGCTGGAGAGTTGGGCGAGATTTATTATGCCAAGACAGGCTGGTTAAGGCGTCGGGGCATCCCTGGCCTGGGCGGTTGGTTCACCACCAAGGCAAAATCTGGAGGAGGACCGCTTATCGACCTGGGCGTGCATATGCTTGACCTGGTGCTCTGGTTTATGGACAATCCCAGAGCGGTCTCAGTAACCGGCTCCACTTACGCTAAATTCAGAGACCGCTATCCTCTGAAGAAGGGGACCCTTGATGTAGAAGACCTCGCCTGTGCTTTTATCCGGTTGGAGACAGGAGCTACGGTGTTCTTAGAAACCAGTTGGGTTTCTAATATAGAGGAGGAGAAAATCTATTCCGTTCTGTTGGGAACCAAGGGTGGTGCTGATCTCCCTCCGTTGAAAATCTACACAGAGAAACAGGGAGACCTGGTGGACTTGGAACCGAAACTGCCAGATGTAAGTGGTTTCGACGCGGAGGTTGCTCATTTTGTGGAATGTATCCTAAAAGACAAAGAGCCAACGGCCACTGCCGAACAGGGACTGGAAATTACCCGAATACTGGAGGCCCTTTACAAATCGGCCGAGACAGGGAAGGAGGTCGTCCTCAAATAACCTTATTCTGCAAAGTCCGCGATGTGAATTTTAACGCAAAGACGCAAAGAGCGCAGAGAAAAACAACACATACGATCATTTACTTATTTAACGAATGCTTTCCCTTTGCGTCCTTGGCGTCTTTGCGTTAAGAATTGGGTTTAGGGACTTTTTACGAATCAATCAACCTTGATTCAAATCTGCGGGATGAAAGGAGGGACGAATGTACGACTTAGTGACCTTTGGAGAGGCGATGTTGAGGCTTTCGCCGCCGAATTTCAGGCGATTGGAACAGACCACCAGCTTTGATGTACATATCGGTGGTGCCGAGATGAATGTGGCGGTGGCCGCCAGCCGCCTGGGTCTGAAGACCGTCTTCGTAACCAAACTGCCTCGTAACCCTCTGGGTAAAATGGTGGAGAACAAAAGCCGTGAACAGGGAGTAGACACCCAACACATCCTCTGGACAGACGGTGGGAGGGTAGGTATCTACTATCTCGAATTTGGCGCCTCTCCCCGTGCCAGCAGGGTGATCTACGACCGCTCTGGCTCGGCCATCAGCACCATCTGTTCCGGAGAGATAAACTGGAAAAAGATCTTGGGGCAAGCCCGGCAGTTTCATCTGTCGGGAATCACTCCAGCCTTAAGTCCCTCAGCTGCCGAGACCACGCTGGAGGCAGTGAAAACAGCCCGGGAGGTGAACTGCCCCGTCAGTGTAGACCTAAACTACCGGGCAAAACTCTGGTCGCAACAGCAGGCCAACAAGACGATGACCAAAATTATGGAGTACACTAACCTCTTGTTTACCACCGAGGAGGACACTCAGAGAGTATTCGGCATAACCGCTGACACTTACGAGGAGGTAGCCGTTAAGCTGGCGGAGAGATTCGCCTTAGAGACAGTAGCCATTACTCTGC
>DAOVDP010000005.1 GCA_030669445.1 Candidatus Latescibacterota bacterium
CTTCACCCTTAGCCAATGTACTGTAGGATTACACAACCGTATCGTTTGCACCCCATCAGCAGATTTAGCTTGCCACTCACCTCTCACCAATTAGTTTCTTGAGGAAATCTCCTTATCTTATGATAATTTGATCTTTCTGCCTCTCACAACAGGTGAATCGTCCCCTTATGTATTCTCCCCTCTCTTGTTTTTCTGTTGACAGTGCCCCATCATTGTGGTATTTTTAAAACCGAATATAAATTCAGGAGGTATGATGGAAAAGGTTTACAATCCCGGGATAATAGAGGCTAAGTGGTACAAATGGTGGGAAGAGAACGGTCTGTTCCATTCCCGGCCAAATTCAGAAGGGAGACCGTACACTATCGTTATTCCTCCTCCCAATGTGACCGGCATGCTTACCATCGGCCATGTGCTGAACAACACCCTCCAGGACATCTTAATCCGCTGGAAAAGGATGGAGGACTACGAGACCCTGTGGATGCCTGGAACCGATCATGCGGGTATCGCTACCCAGAATGTGGTGGAACAGACCCTGGCCAAAGAAGGCAAAACCCGTCACCAGTTGGGGCGAGAGAAATTCGTGGAGAAGATTTGGCAGTGGAAACAGAAATACGGCGGCATCATTATTCAACAGTTGAAGATGCTGGGTTGTTCCTGCGATTGGGAAAGGGAACGATTCACAATGGACGAGGTGCTCTCCCGGGCCGTCAGAGAAGCATTTGTCCAGCTCTATGAAAAGGGGCTGATATATCGGGGTAAGTACATTGTCAACTGGTGCCCTCGCTGCCAAACTGCCCTCTCCGACGAGGAGTCGGTTCATCAGGAAGAGAAAGGTTCCCTCTGGCATATAAAGTATCCGCTGAAGGACGAGGATAAATATGTTACCGTAGCCACCACCAGGCCGGAGACAATGCTGGGTGACACCGCAGTGGCGGTCAACCCCAACGATGAACGCTACCTTGCCTTAGTAGGGAAGATCCTCATTCTGCCTTTAGTGGATCGAGAGATACCCATTGTGGCCGATGAGTTTGTTGACCCTGAATTTGGCACCGGAGCGGTCAAGGTCACTCCGGCCCACGACCCTGATGATTTCGAGATAGCCGGGCGGCATAAACTGCCTCAAATCATGGTGATGAACAAAGACGCTACCATGAACGAATTGGCCGGATCAGAGTACGAAGGAATGGATAGGTACCAGTGTCGGGAGAAACTGTTAGGAGATCTGAGAACCCAGGAACTTCTGGTCAAAACTGAGGATTACACCTATTCGGTTTCCCACTGCGAACGGTGCGGCACTGTGCTGGAGCCCTATCTTTCCGACCAGTGGTTTGTGAAGACTAAGCCGCTGGCCGCCTGGGCAATCGAGGCGGTGCAAACCGGACAGCTGCGGTTCTTCCCCGGACATTGGGTGAAGACCTATCTGCACTGGCTGGAGAATATCAAGGACTGGTGTATCTCCAGGCAACTGTGGTGGGGGCATCGTATCCCTATCTGGTACTGCCAGTGCGGCCATCAGTTCGCCGTCAGAGAGGATCCCCAGGAATGTCCCCGCTGTGGGGGCAAAAATCTCGCCCAGGACGAGGATGTACTGGACACCTGGTTTTCTTCCTGGCTTTGGCCCTTTTCCACTATGGGCTGGCCCCAGAACACCCCTGAGCTTCGATATTTCTATCCCACAAATGCCTTGGTTACCGCCCCAGATATTATCTTCCTCTGGGCGGCCAGGATGGTAATGGCTGGTTATGAGTTTATGGGGGAATGCCCCTTCCGGGATGTCTACTTTACCAGTTTGGTGAGGGATCTTCAGGGAAGCAAGATGAGCAAATCCCTGGGCAACTCTCCTGATCCCACCCAGGTGATGAAACAATTTGGGGCCGACGCCCTGCGGTTCACTATGACTATGCTCTCACCTCAGGGACAGGATGTGTACTATTCCAACGAAAAGGTGGAACTGGGACGTAACTTCTGCAATAAGATCTGGAACGCCGCCCGCTTCGTGTTTTCCAATCTGCCGGAGAAAGGAGAGGGAAAAGAGACAAAAGCGGAGAGCGGAGAATTGGAGCTTGCCGACAGGTGGATACTCAGCCGCCTGAACCAGGCGGTTCGGTCTCTCTCCAATTCCCTGCGAGAATACCGGTTCAACGAAGCAGCACACTGTATCTACGACTTCTTCTGGCATGAGTATTGCGATTGGTATTTAGAGTTGATTAAACCCAGACTTTACCAGTCGTCTGCCGAGAAAGGATCAAAGAGCGCACGGCAGTTGACAGCGAAGGTGCTGAGGGTTTCAATGCAATTGCTTCATCCCTTTATGCCCTTCATCACCGAGGAAATCTGGCACAGACTCAACGCAGAGGAAAACGGCACCAGCATAATGGTCTCTCCCTGGCCCCAATGTGATCAGCAGGCTATCAATGAGAGCGTCGAGAGGGATATGTCCGTACTGCAGGAGTTCATAGTGGCAATCCGCAATATCCGGGCAGAGATGAACATCCCCCCAGACAGGAAGGCGGATGTGATGGTGAGGTCTTCGGGGAAAGAATCGCTGAGGCTTATACAGGACAACGAAGGATACATCACAAACTTAGCTAAAGTTCAAAATCTATGTGCAGGTCCTGAGGTGAACAAACCTCACCAGCACTGTGCCACCGCTGTGGTCAAAGGTATGGAGGTCTTTGTCCCCTTGGCGGGGTTGATCGACTCAGATCGTGAGCGTGAGAGATTAGGGCGGGAGGTCGAGCGGCTTTCGGAGCAGTTAGAGTGCTTTTCTGGGAGGCTTGAAGATGGGAATTTCCTTAAGAAAGCTCCTGCTGAAGTGGTAAAAAAGGAACGACAGAAACACTCAGATTGCCGGAAGAATTTAGAGAAACTCCTGGTAAATCTCAGAACCCTGGATAGGGTGCAAGGAAGCAGAGGCGCAGAGAAAAAATAAGAGACATAATTGTCTGATTATTAAAAAGTATCTTCTTCCTTTGCGTCTTTGCGACTTTGCGTTGAAAATCAATGGTGAAGACTTTTTACGGACGGATAATGTTTGAGAAAACAGTGACCATAAAGAATCAACTTGGCCTTCATGCCCGTCCCGCCGCCCTGCTGGTTAAGACTGCAGAAAGATTTAAATCCACTATCTTCTTGATCAGAGATGATCTTGAGGTCAATGCTAAAAGCATTATGGGTGTGATGATGCTGGCTGCTGAGATGGGCAGTCAGTTCACCATCAGGGCCGAAGGGGAAGATGAGAAGCAAGCAGTTGAGGCTATAATTTGCGTGATAGAGGACAAATTCTATGAAGAATGAGATTGTACTGGAGGGAGTGGCAGTATCTCCGGGAATCGCCATAGGTAAGGTATTTAGATACAATAAAGAGGATTTCTGGATAGAGGAACGTACCATTTCAGAGGATGAGGTAAAAGATGAAGTGGAACGCTTTCTTGCTGCTGTCAACCAGATCCGAGATGAGATCAAAGAGACCCAGGAAAGGTTGAAGTTCAAATTGGGCAAAGAGGAAGCCCGCATCCTTGATGCCCACCGGATGATGTTAGAAGACCAAGTGGTCATTGATGAGACGGTTGTACGCATAAGAGAAGAACGAAAAAATGCGGCTTTTGCCTTCTTCCGCACTCTTCGCAAAGTAGTTAAAGCGCTCAAACCCCTTGAAGATAATTATCTGAAGGAAAAACTGGCGGATGTGAGAGATATCGGCCGCCGGGTCTTCTTTAGGCTCTACGGTAAAGAACACCCCACTTTGAGAGATTTACAGTCTCCAGTGGTAGTTGTCTCCCATGCCCTTTCCCCTTTTGATGTCACTCATATGCGGCGGGAGAATGTTTTGGGATTTGTCACTGACATTGGGGGCAGGACCTCCCATGTGGCCATCATAGCCAGGGCTATGGAGATTCCTGCCGTGGTGGGTCTGGAAACAGCCTCCTCCCAAGTCTCTCCCGACGATATGCTTATTGTTGACGGAAATCGGGGAATCGTCTATGTGAACCCTGACGAAGCCATCCTGCAGCAATACCAGCAAGAAGAGAGAAAGCTACTGCAACGGGAGGAAACCCTCAAGGCCCTGCGGGGATTGCCAGCAGTGACCCAGGATGGCAAACGGGTTGATATCTCTGCCAACATAGAACTTCCGGAAGAAGTGGACAAGGCCTTAGCTCACGGTGCCCAGGGGATAGGACTCTTTCGCACCGAGTTCTTGTATCTGTTGGGCGGAACCCCTCCCTCTGAGGATGAACAGTTTGAGATCTACAACGAGATAGCGCAGAAAACTGCCCCATATCCCACCATTATCAGAACCTTAGATCTGGGAGGAGATAAGCTTCCTGGCTTTGCTCCCCCTGTACCCGAGGCCAATCCTTTTCTGGGATGGCGGGCGATAAGAGTGAGTCTGGCGCTGAAAGATCTGTTCAAGGTTCAGTTGCGGGCTGTCCTGAGGGCCAGCGTAGGGGGAAATGTTCAGCTTATGTTCCCGATGATATCCGGCTTAGAGGAGTTAGTCGAGGCAAAAGAGGTGCTGAAGGAGGTGAAGGAGGAGCTTCGACAGAAACAGATACCCTTTGATGAACAGATAAAAGTGGGGGCGATGATCGAGGTGCCGGCAGCGGTGATGGTTGCCGAACATCTTGCCGGAGAAGTTGATTTTTTCAGCATCGGTACTAATGACTTGATCCAATATGCGGTGGCAGCAGACAGAGGCAACGAAAAGATCGCCTATCTTTTTGAACCCCTTCATCCCGGAGTGCTCCGGCTGATCAAACTCACCATCGACGCTGGCCACCGGAGAGGCATCTGGGTGGGAATGTGCGGTGAGATGTCCGCTGATCCTCTGGCAACTATTCCCTTGCTGGGATTTGGGCTGGATGAGTTCAGTATGAGTCCGGTAGTCTTGCCCCAGATTAAGAATATAATCCGTTCTGTTACCTTAAAAGAGGCACAGGTTATTGCTGAACAGATATTGCAGATGAAGAGCGCCAGAGAGATCAGAGAATTCTTACAAGGGAAAGTTGATGAGAGATTGTGTGATATATCGGTTCCCCCTTCAAGGAGAAGGAGCCAATTGTGAAGGCCATTATTCCGGTTGCCGGAGAAGGAACCCGCTTAAGGCCCCATACCCACACTATCCCTAAGGCTATGATGCCTGTGGCAGGCAAGCCTATTATTGGACATATCTTAGATACTCTTATCTCCCTCCGGGTAGATCAGGTCGTCCTCATAGTTGGTCATTTAGGTGACAAAATCATTGAGTTTGTCAAAAACAGCTATCCACAACTGGAACTGAAATCGGTCCACCAGAAAGAGAGAAAGGGATTGGGGCATGCTGTTCTCTTGGCTAAAGACCTGATAGCTGAGGAATCGGTGTTGATTGTCTATGGAGATACTGTATTCGAAGGAGAGTTCTCCAGTTTGATTAATCGCCAGGCTGACGCCAGCATTGGAGTAAAAGAGGTAGAAGATCCCACCCGATTCGGAGTGGTAGAGATGGAAGGGGAGCGAATTATTAGATTAGTGGAAAAACCCACCTCGTTTGTCTCCGACTTGGCCATCGTGGGTTTCAATTATATCAACAATTCTCCGCTCTTGTTTGAGTGTCTGGAAGAACTGGTGCGCTCTTGCATTACCACCAGAGGCGAATACCAGTTGACCGATGCCTTCCAGTTGATGGTAGAGAGGGGGGCGAGGGTGGAGGCCTTTCGGGTGGAGAATTGGTTTGACTGTGGGAAACCAGAGACACTGTTAGAGACCAACCGGTATTTGCTGGAGAAGTCGGGTTTGGCACCTCAGGTGGAGGGCTCGGTTGTTAATTCTCCAGTTTTTATCTCCGACTCTGCCAAGGTGGTAAACTCGATTGTAGGCCCTTATGTTTCTATTGCAGAGGGGGCGACATTGGAAGATTCAATTGTCCGAAACTCCATTATTGGCGAGGATGCTGAGGTCAGGCAGTGTCTGTTAGAGGGTTCATTGATTGGGGCCAATGCCCGGATTAAAGGTTTGCCTTACCAGGTTAGTCTGGGAGATTTTTCTGAAATTGAGATAAAGTAATGATAGAGAGATACAGTTGCAATTCCATAAACAAAGGAGGTTTTTGTGTCTAAGAAACATTTCTTCACTTCAGAATCGGTTACCGAGGGACATCCGGACAAAATAGCCGACCAGATATCAGACGCAGTCGTAGATGCGATGCTGGCCCAGGATCCCTACAGCAGAGTAGCTTGTGAGACTATAGTATCTACAGGAATGGCTGTAGTGGTGGGGGAGATCACCACCAGTTGCTATGTGGATATCCCGGCGGTAGTGCGAGAAACAATCAAGCAGATAGGTTACACCCGTGCCGAACTGGGGTTTGACTACAGCAATTGTGCTGTTTTAACCAGTATAAGTGGACAGTCTTCCGACATCTCCCAGGGGGTGTCCGAGGGCGAGGGGTTACACGCTGAACAGGGCGCAGGAGACCAGGGGATGATGTACGGCTACGCCTGCCTTGAGACCGAGGAGTTAATGCCCATACCCATTATGCTTGCCCATAAACTGGCTCATCGACTGGCCCAGGTGAGGAAAGAAGACATACTGAAGTATCTGAGGCCTGACGGTAAGAGTCAGGTGACGGTGGAATATTCAGACGATAAGCCGGTTAGAGTAGATGCTGTGGTAGTGTCCACTCAGCATGACCCGGAGGTGACTCATGACCAGATCAAGGCGGATATAATTGAGCATGTGATCAAAGAAGTTATCCCCAGCGAATTTCTCGATTCTGGTACTATCTATCATGTTAATCCCACCGGCAGATTTGTCACTGGTGGTCCCCAGGGTGATTCTGGAGTGACCGGCAGGAAGATCATCGTGGACACCTACGGGGGAATGGTCAGACACGGAGGGGGATGTTTTTCTGGAAAAGACCCCACTAAAGTGGACCGAAGCGGTGCCTATGCTGCCCGCTACATAGCGAAAAATATTGTGGCAGCAGGATTGGCAGATAAATGCGAGGTGCAATTTGCCTACGCTATTGGAGTGGCCCAGCCGGTCTCCTTTACCATCAACACCTTTGGAACTGGGAAAATAGAGAACGAAAAATTGCTGAAGTTGGTGAGGAAACACTTCCCGCTCACTCCTAAGGGAATTATCGAATCCCTGCAATTGAGAAGACCCATCTACAAAAAGACTGCAGCCTATGGACATTTCGGGAGAGAGAGGGAGGAATTCACCTGGGAGAAGACCGACAAGGTGCAGATTCTAAGAGAAGAGATAGGCCTGTAATCTTTTAGCACCTCAGGGTTGAGCATTTCGATGTGTAGTATGTCGCTTTCCCATTAATATTGAACTTCATCCTGTCGTTGCGAGGAGCACTTCGCTATCGCTCAGCACAGGCTCCGCGACGAAGCAATCTCTTTCATTATTTGTAAGGATTGGAGATTGCTTCGCTGGTGCTCGCAATGACGAATCGTTGTAACATATTTAGTTGACAGTTACACCAACAAGGGGAGAAATATGGCTTACGAAGTGAAAGATATCAAATTAGCCCCCCAGGGGCTTAAGAACATCGGTTGGGCAGAGGCTCAAATGGGGGCACTGCTTAAGGTAAGAGAAAGGTTTGAGAAGGAAAAACCCATTTCTGGCTATCGGATCGGTATGGCTCTGCATGTTACCAAAGAGACAGCAGTCTTAGTGCGCACCTTGGTAGCAGGGGGAGCAGAGGTTGCTATCACCAGTTGTAACCCGCTTTCTACTCAAGATGACGCTGCCGCCGCCCTGGCCAGCGAAGGGGTGAATGTCTTTGCCTACAAAGGGGAGAACATAGAGGACTACTATCGCTTTTTGGACCAGGTGATAGACTTCAAGCCTCAGATAACCATAGATGACGGAATGGACTTGGTTACCAGGGTGCATACCAAGTATCCCCAATTACTTTCGGATATGATATGTGGCTGTGAGGAAACTACCACCGGGGTTATCCGGCTGCGAGCGATGGAAGAAGAGGGTGCCCTGGAATATCCCATAATCGCTGTCAATGACTGTCAGACCAAGCATTTGATGGATAACTACTACGGCACTGGCCAGTCGAGTCTGGACGGCGTGATCAGAGCTACCAACCTGTTGATCAGTGGAAAGACAGTGGTAGTGGCCGGTTATGGAAACTGCGGCAAAGGTGTGGCCTTGAGGGCTAAGGGTCTGGGGGCTAATATTATTGTCACCGAGATAGACCCCTTCCGGGCACTGCAGGCCAAGATGGACGGCTACCGGGTGATGAAAATGGAGCAAGCCGTCAGAGAAGGAGACATATTTATCACTGTGAGCGGCAACCTCCATGCCATCTCCAGCGAGCACATCCGGTTGATGAAAGACGGGGTGGTGCTTGCTAACTCCGGCCATTTTGATCACGAAATAGATGTAGCCGGACTGAAACAAATGGCCTCTGATGTGCAGCGGATTAGGCCTCTTTTTGACCAGTACATAGTGGAGAACAAGCGAATCTATCTGTGCGGGGAGGGTCGTCTGGTGAACTTAGCCTGCGCCGAGGGGCATCCTTCTACGGTTATGTCCCTCTCTTTCTGTGACCAGTCTTTGGGAGTAGAGTGGGGCATCCGCAATCGAGAGTCACTTAGACCCAAAGTCTATAAACTGCCCCAGGAGATAGACCAGACGGTGGCGAGATTTCAACTGGAGGCAATGGAGGTGAGCATTGACGAGCTTACCCCTGAACAGAGAGAGTACCTGACTTCCTGGCAGACAGGAACCTAAAAGAGTGCAGAGAGGGAGAGGAGGTGAAGGAGTGAGGGGGAGAAAACCCGCCCTTCTCCAGGGGGTAAATCTCGGCGCCACAGAACTCCATCGGGTTGGGTTGGGGCCTTAATCAAGAGGCTGCTTGCTTAATCGTTGGATATCATTTTCTTACTTTGAGCAGTAGAAAAAACCCCAGAGCAGCGAACACAGCATTTCCTTGCCATGCACTCAAGATTGGGTTAAGCATGCCATTTCTCCCCAATGCCTGACCGGTGTTCATCACCATATAATAGAGGAAACAGATAATAAGACTTAACGCAAAACCTACTGTCTTACCGGTGTGTCTCATCCTGATGGCGAGGGAGGCTCCAAAAAGGATCACTACAAAATTGGCAAAAGGAAAGGAAAATTTCATATACAGATCAACGACCCATCTCGTGGTATCATAGCCTATTTGTCGTGCCCGTCGGATGTATTTGCGCAGTTGAACAAAGCTCATTTCTTCCGGTTTTTTCTGACGTTTGGTCAAGTCATCGGGAACAATGGTGATTCCTTCTGCTCTGAGATTGACGAAGTCGCGCTCTTTTTGTTGACCATCTATGAATTCCCTGACCTTCCCCTGCTGAAATTCCCAGCCTTCATCTTTCCAGAGCATTCTTTTAGCATCTATCCTTCGCACCAGAGAGGAGTCGCTGTATTTTTGTACGGACACGTCCCGGGCCGATTTCTCTCTGGCGTTGTAATATCTGACAAATATGATCTGACCATGTATGTCTTGGAGGAAAACGTTGGTTCTGTCTGCCTTGGTGGTTTTTCTCTTGCTTCCTTCTTTGATGTTTTCTTTTAACCGATTGGCGATAGGAACCGCAATCTCGCCGAAGCTCAAAGAGAACAAACTGACCAACAGGGCAAATCCCAGAAGAGGAAGGACGACCTGATAAAGGCTGATTCCAGAGGCCTTTATAGCAGTTATCTCGTTATTCCTGGATAATTCCCCTATGGAGAAAAGGGCGGAGAGGAGCATAGCCACTGGAAGCATCAGAACGATGATGTAAGGGATGTAGAGGATATAGTAATGGATGACCTGCAGTGCCCCCAAGTGACGGTCGATAAATTTGTCCAGATTCTCTATCAGGTCAACGATAATGAAGATGCCGATGAAGGCAGTCAAACTTATCAACAGCCAGGGATAGAACTGGCGAATTATGTAGCGGGTTAGCAATTTCATCGTCTTTTCTTCCGTGACGGATAATTTTGTCCAGATTCGGAAAACACCGAACAAGAAATGAGAATTGACTAAACTGGTTTATCAATCACGAGTCACCAGTATCCTTTCGGTGTTTTTCAGTGTTTAATTTTCCGGAGATAGGTCTTAGCTTTTTCCCAGCGAAAGAAGGTTATCTGTTTGACACTGTGGATTATCAAAAGAATTCCTCCGATGCCAATAATGATATTAGGTGCCCACATGGCCAGGGCAGGGGGGATAATCATCCGGTCAGCCAATTCTTCTCCTCCGATAAGGAATGCCCAGTAGAGCAGGAAAAAGCCGATGCTTATTCCGAAGCCCACAGCCATGCCTCCCCGTTTGGCCATAATT
Organism: Candidatus Latescibacterota bacterium; assembly: GCA_030669445.1. Lineage (GTDB taxonomy): Bacteria > Latescibacterota > MVCY01 > MVCY01 > MVCY01 > MVCY01. The sequence goes on from DAOVDP010000005.1 coordinate 10,316, forward strand.
CCCAGAGGAACACCCACCAGGGTAAAGACAATACAGGCAGCTGGAATAGAGTATTTTTTATGTACCTCGACCAAATATTTATTTATGTTTCTCTGCCGGATCTCTATCTCTTGAGATCTGGTTCTGAGCTTTACCAATGCCCTTCGCTGTTCCGGGGTTAATTTGAGGGAAGACAAGAAGGTAAGTTTCGGAATTTTGCCAGCAGGGTGTCCATTAAAATGGTTGTTGATAATATTTTCCATCTCTATCTGATAGCTCTCTATTTGTTGGCGATACGCTGCAATTTTTTCCTGCATCATCTTAGTGCTCATCTCTCGATCGCCTCTGTATTCGGAGGCCTGGGTGTAGAGTTTGTTTCCCACTTCACCGATGCGAACGAGATGTTTTTTGAATTTAGTGCGGATGTACCGGTCCGGATTCTGTTCGTCAATCTGATGCAGTTCCCCGTCGTAGAGGATTAGGGTGAGTATATCTTCATCTTTATAGTATTCCACCTGTCCACTTTTTGCCCGAATGACCAGGGGAGATTCCCGACCACCTCTTTGATATATTGTGATCCCCTGAATCTTTGAATGTCGCTGATCCACCTTTTTGATGAGGATGCTGTAGCCGGGGATATCGTTGATAAATAAGCCTTCTTTATCTTTAAAAGATAGGGTAGGCTTTTTCCTGTGAATGGCCGATATAAGAATACGGGATCGATGGTTAAATTCAGGCAGGACAGCGTTGTTGAACACAACCAGAAGGACTGCTAAGATTATAGAGACAGCCAAAACAGGCAGAATCAGCCGAGGAAGACTTATCCCGCTTGTTTCCATAGCAATAATCTCGTTGTCCGCCGAAAGTCTCCCAAAGGCCATCAGAGTGGCAACCAAAACGGCCATTGGCACAGAAAGGGCTAACATCCAGGCTAAATTGTAGAAGAAAACCTCTGAGACGATCTGGATTCCGATCCCCTTACGCAGTATAAGATCGCTCATCTCACGTAGTAAGTCCAAAACAAGAATGAATGTTATGACAAATAATGCGAGGAAGAAAGGACCAGTGTACTCCTTGAGAATGTAGCGATACAGTATCACCATTTCAGTTGTCCTACGTTTAAATGACTGGCATTATTAACCCTGCCTATATGGTGCATTTTTTGAAAAACGAGACACCACCGTTCAGGTAGACGAGCTTTGTTGATATCGAAATAGATGCGCCTTCAATATACTGATTTTCTATCTTCAGGCAAGAAATTTCTGTTGAGAACTAAGTGAAAACAAATTTTCTTCTTGATATTTTAAAACAGTTGTGGTATTATATTACCCAATCGTGCCAGGGAAGTGTTTTCCCCTCAGACCAGTATGGATAGCTACCTCAGGTGAAAGTTCAATGTCAATCGACGACTACCGCTGGAAAACTTGACATTGCTTTCTGAGTTTGTCTTAGATACACGGCTCTTATCTAAAGGAAATTCGGAGTGTTATCCGAAAGGAGGTAGACTTATTGTAAAAAGCTTAAGAGATTGAAGGGTATTAAAATCTGAGCAACACATCTCAAGGATAAAAAAGTTGGGAAAAGTCTTCGTTCCTCACCGCTGGGCCAAAACAATATTATTCGTTTGGATTTCAGCCTGCCTTGTTTTAAGTCCCGCTTTCCTGTGGGCCAAGGGATTATTCTTCGAGCAAAGGGAGAATGCCTACACAGCCTACAGATACCATTCCTTAGGATTTTCTCCCCCTATTCTGGATGATATAGGTCTTCTACGAACCAAGGTAACAGTCGAAGCTGGGGTTCGGAAGGTTAAAATTCGAAAGGTGCTGGCTGACCGACAATATGAACCTTCGTTTTTTGTAGATATAGACCATTTCATGCAAGACAGACTGGGAGAGGGTTTCTACTCAGGCTGGCAGGAGAGCAGAAGGGACAAGAGAACAAGCGGACAGCAGAGAGACAGAGAGTTTCCTTCTTTGGAGATAGAAATTCCGGTTAAATTTCCCAAGGCTATCGGTGATCTTATCGGTCAGGGCAGCTCTCTTAAGGTTACAGGGAGCAGGAGGATTAGTATCTCCGGCAGGAGCGAGTGGACAGAAGGTCTGGCAGTAACTTCCACCTTCAGACCCTCAAAATTCCCTGCCTTAAATATGGAACAGAGATCAAGGCTTAGGATCGAAGGCACTGTCGGTGAGAGAATTCATATCCAGATGGATCAAGACAGCGAGAGAGAAACCAATCTGGAGAGCTCGATTAAGATCAGATATGATGGCGACGAGGACCGGATTACCCAAGAAATAGAGGCTGGCAATACAATGCTTTCGCTGCCAGGCACACAGTTTGTGGGATACAGCGCGCAGCACAAAGGGCTGTTCGGTATCAGAGCCAAAGAGAAGCTGGGACCACTGGACCTGACGATAATAGCCAGCCAGGAGAAAGGGGCCACCCACAGGAAAACCTTCCGGGGATTAGCCAAGGAAAGCTCAAAAGAGATTAGAGATTACCAGTATCTGCGAAGGATTTATTTTTTCTTTGATTCTTTTTATCTAAATCAGTTTAAGAATAACAGAGACCAATACGGAGTAGTGAGTTTTGATCCCGCCTATAAGATAGAAGATATTGATATATATATAGATGATAATAAGTCTAACAATGATATAGAAATGCAGGCAATACCAGGACGGGCTATCTACCTGGAATCTGCCACTGAAGGGGTGGCAGATTCTGTGCGAGGATGGTTTCACCTGCTTGATCCTACAGAATACTTTGTTGATAGAAATTTGGGTTATGTTGTTTTGAACTCGGCTGTTGCAGATGAGTACGTTCTGGCGGTGGCCTACAGGACGGCCAACGGCACGACCCACGGCGATATAGATTATCGACCTGGCGAAACAGAAGATATTACCCTGAAGTTGATAAAAACCAGGAGGCAAAGATCGGAGGACCCAAGCTGGCAGTATGAATGGCGAAATGTCTATAACCTGGGAACAAGAGATATCTCTCCTGAGGGGTTTGAGCTGAAGATATACAAAGATGTCGCCGGGGCGCAGCCGGAGGATTCTCAGGATGGAATACCCTACCTACGCATCTTTGGATTAGATAAGCATGGGGAGCAACTCGATTCTCCCCCGGATGGATTGATCGATCTGGATGAAGCTATCATCAACCGTCAGAGAGGAGAGTTGATCTTTCCTGATCTGGAGCCGTTTAATCCTAGCCCGGCAAGTCCCTTAAAAGTGAAGATCCCCCAGATATATCAGTCCCGTGACCAGCAGACTCTGAAAGAAGCGAGTCGATATTTCATAGAGGTGAAATACAGGAGCAGACAGACAAAGTTCAACCTGGGACAGTTCGGAATTATTGAAGGCACAGAGAGGGTTATCCTAAACCAGAAGACGCTCACGCGAGGGGTTGACTACCAGATCAATTACTATACTGGGGACATCACCTTTTACACCGATGAGGTGTTGAACCCAGCGGCTGACCTGGTCATAGATTATGAATACAAACCCTTCTTTATGCCCCAGCGGAAGACTCTCCTGGGTCTGAGGGGGGAGCGCAAATTCTGGGGCCAATCTTCTGCCGGAATGACCTTGCTGTACAACAGTGAAACGGCAGTTGAGAAGCGGGTGAAGGTTGGCGGAGAACCAACCCGTACCGTGCTTTGGGATAGCAATTTTGACCTGAGGTTCACCCCCGGGGTTATGACCCAGGCGGTGAACCTTTTGCCTTTGGTCAGAACCGATGCTACCTCCTCGTTTAACCTCACGGGAGAGATTGCCGTGAATTTACCCAATCAGAACACCCTGGGTGAGGCATTTATTGATGATTTCGAGGCAAGTGTCAATCGAGTCTCGTTGAGTATTCTCAGGTCATTGTGGACGATATCCAGTGCGCCAGCGGGAGCCGATGAGGATAACCGAGGGCGACTGATCTGGTACAATCCCGAAAAGGTGCCGGTGCAGCAGATCTGGCCTGGTCGTCAGGTCAGCGCCCGCGAGAGTGAGGTTCATGTGCTCAATCTTGGATTCATTCCCCAGCGGAGCAGAGGATATCACCTTCTGGAATCTGCTCCCCGCTCAGACTGCTGGGCTGGCATTATGCGCGCCCTCCGGGGTGGAGCTAAGGACTTCTCCAGAGATAAACTCTTAGAGATATGGGTGAAAGGCCAACAAGGTATCCTTAACATTGAGCTGGGCAGCATCAGTGAAGATGTTATCCAAAATGGGCAACTGGATACCGAAGACAGGATGCGCTACGGACAGAGAAACGGGATCTTAGATGAAGACGAAGACACCGGCTTAGACGGCCTTTTCGATCAGGACGAACCCGGTTACGATCCCCAGATTAATCCCGACCCCAATGGTGATGACTGGAACTATGATTATTATAAAGATAGGCACAATTATAGCCGCATAAACGGCACCGAAGGAAACAGGGCTGATGGTGAGCGCCAAAGGCCAGACACTGAGGATATCAATAACAATGGATATTTAGACTTAGATAACGATTACTACAGTTATCCAGTCGATCTTTCTACCGATGGGCTAGTTGGTGGAAGTCCCGGTCAATTTCTGATCCAGGGCACTGAATCTGACGGCTGGAGATTGCTCCAGATTCCCCTCTGGCGAACCGGCTTGCACTCTAAGGTGGGATGCCCTGACTCTACTCAGATTGAATTCGTTAGGCTATGGGTAGTTGGTACCGATATGGAGACGACTATCCAGATTGTTTCAATAGATATTGTGGGAAATGATTGGCAGGAACTGCCCGTCGGCCCTGAGGAAGGGTTAGAGATAATGGTGAAGAATACCCAGGAAAACGCCGATTACACCTCGCCTCCGGGAGTGAAAGAGGAAAAAGATCCCTTGACTGGAGTCCTTCGGAAAGAGCAGGCGTTGGTGCTCAAATTTACCGAACTGGGATCTGGCAATCAAGCTGCTGTTTATCGAACTCTCTTTCAGAAACAGGATTACACCAACTATGAGAAAATGAACGTGTTTGTCCATGGAGACCAGAGCGAAGCTGATTTTTTCATCCGGTTCGGTACCGATGAGAATAACTACTACCAGGTCTTGACTTCCACCCAGTCGGGCTGGAACGACGTTAACATTGATTTGGTGAAGATTACCCAGTTGAAAGGAGGTGGGGCGGATTCGACCAGGGCCGCACAGATGGGATATTCCTTGAAGGGGAACCCCTCGTTGTCCTCTGTTAACAGATTTGAACTGGGGATTACTAACCCCGGAATCGCTCCGATCTCCGGCGAAATCTGGGTGGATGAACTTCGGCTGACCCAAGCCAGAAATAAGAGAGGAATTGCCGGGCGTTTAGGTGTGGATGCTAAGTTCGCAGATATTTTGAGCTTAAGTGGTAACTATTCTAAGAAAGACAGTGAGTTTCATGGGTTGAGGGAAAAGATCGGGTCGGGCAGCGACAACATCTCCCAGAATCTGCGGGCTGATTTAAAACTGGATAAGTTGTTCCCTGTCGGTTGGGGAGTGTCGATTCCGACCGGTTTTTCCTGGCAGAAAACTCTGTCTCGTCCGAGACTTAAACCCTTCTCCGATGTGGTGTTGAGCGATCCAGATAGAGAGAGGACACAGAGTGAGAGAAGGACCCTTACCGTTTCTTTCCGTAAACAGAAAACTGCTGCTAACCCCTTCGTTTGCTGGACACTGGATCGGATGAGTGGCAATTTCTCGTTTAATGAACAGCGAGGCAGGTCTCCTCAGGCCCCTGAAAGCAGTAACTGGTCTTATCGGGGAGCCTTCAGCTACGACCTTTCGCCCCGGGGCAAAAAATCCCTCTCCATTCTGAAAAGAAAACTCTACTATTTGCCTACTAAATTCACATTTTCAGCTACAGCGGACAATTCCGGTTCTCGTTCCCAAAATCAATACGGAGCTTGGACAAGGAAACATAACTTCACTTTGGATCAGAGTTGGAACCTAAACTGGGGTCTATTGGAAGGTTTCTCATGGGAATATGCTCTGAAGACCAAGAGAGATCTCCGCACCAATGTGGATTTAAGCTTATCGAATTTGCGATTAGGAGAGGAGTCACATCGGGATCAAACAATTTCTCTCAATTTTCGTCCTGGTGGACCGGGTTGGTTACGGCAGGACTATTCCTATCAGGCCACTTACACTGAGGAAAGCTGCTCTCGGTTCCAAGCTGCGGAACGAAGGGGAAGGGATGCCCAGGTCAAAGGTACACTTTCTGCCAGATTGACCTTACAATTGCCACAATTGCTGAATTCTTTGAAAATGAAGGGAATCGGCAAGAAGATCCAACCCCTCAGTGGGTCATATTCTCACAGCAACAGTGGCAAAGATTTCGGTCTTTTGAGACGTCCCCATCTGGGCTATCAGTTAGGGATCTCCTCCAAGCCGAGGGCGGAGAGCGATCCTTCAGTTAGCCAGCGAAATAGCAGTTCTTCTTCCCGTAAGGCAGAGATTAGCACCGGGATAAAGCTTCTCTCTCGTCTTAACCTTAAGGCAAAATGTGGATACGACTATTCTGTCAATACGACTTCCAGCAGCTCTATCAGCAACCGTACTCTTGCTTTGCCGGGGGTTACTCTCAAGTGGGATGGTTTGCAGAGATTACCTTTTCTTAACAGCTTGGTTAAAAACTCAGATCTAAATTTCAGTTACCAACGGGAAGTTCACAAGAAAGGGGCTCCGGAGCTTCGGGGAGAGGATCTTCTCTCCAGCTCACAGAAGAACAAATTTAGTCCTCTTTTGGGTTGGGTTGCGACCTGGAACAACGACCTCAGGTCTACCTTGAATTTCAGCACCAGTTCTTCCTCAGGCACCGATTTTAGAAACGGGCGGGTCAGTGGGACCAGTAACGCAAAAACTTCCGATTTGACGCTTTCTTTCAGCTATTCGCTCAGTGCCCAGCGAGGAATTAGGCTTCCCTTCTGGGGGAGACTTCAGTTGAAAAGTAATCTGGACTTAGCTTCTACGTTTGCTTTAAAAAACAATTACAGAGAGATAGGACTCGGACTACAGCCTCCTATGCCTCAACAGGACGAGCGAACTTGGTCGGTGAGTTCAAAGATGAGCTATCAGTTCAGCCGCAAGTTCACCGGCGGGGCGAAGGTGGCAGTCTCAGATCGAAAGGACAAGCTGAGGAACACCACTCGCAAGGTGCGAGAGTTGGGGTTCTGGGGAGAGATAAGATTTGACTAAGAAGTGAACAGAAATCAAAGAAGAAAGGCGTGAGGTGTTTTCTTTAACCAAGAAAGAGCAGATTGCTGTCTGTTTTTTGGTGTTCTGTTTGTTAGTGGGAGGGGTTATTTCCCTTTGGAAGTACCATAGTCCTGGGAAGTTTGCTGATCTGAGAGTTGTCCCGGGCAATCCTCCTTCACCGGATTCACTGGCCTACTGTTCGGCAGAGAAGTTGGACATCAACTCTGCCACGGTACAGCAATTGACCTCCTTGCCTGGGATTGGTCCCAAGATAGCCCAGCGTATCATCCAGTGGAGAGAAGAGAATGGGGTTTTTCAGACGGTGGCAGACCTTAAGAGGGTGAAAGGAATAGGTGCTAAGAACCTTGAAAAATTGATTCCCTCAATCGAGGTACAGCAGAGAAAATGAACAAAGGAGTGTTCAGATGCTAAACTGGTCAGCAGTGCGAAAACTTCTAATTGCTATTTTGGCGCTTGTTTTAGTGGCGATTATTGTTGTCCCTGGATACAAGACAAAAAAACAGAGTGAGATCCAGCAGGTTTGTCGATCACGATTAGAGCAGATCGCGAAAGCGCAGGAGAAATGTTTTGCTCAATACGGAAGATATGTATCTGGGCTGACAGAAATTTCCGGAGATAGCTTGAACTTCACCTGTCCTTTGAACGATTCTCGTTTTATTCTGGATACGCCGGATTCTACTCATTATAAACTTTTCTGCCCCAATAAGCACGGATGGATTAGCGAGAAAAGGGCAAGCTGGAAACAGGAGTGATAATTGCAGAAATCAGATTTTTTCTACCGCATACCTTGGGTTTTCAGTTCTGTTCACCCCCCGGGATGGTAGGTGCGGATATCCGTTTGGGGAGGGCTAATCATGAGGGTAGTTGCCGGAGAAGCTAAAGGGCGTATTCTTAAATCTCCCAGAGGCTTGAAGACTCGGCCTGCGACTAACAAAATAAAGGAGGCTATTTTTGATATCCTTGGTCCCAGAACCAAGGATGCTTATGTATTGGACCTTTTCGCTGGATCGGGTAGTCTGGGCATCGAGGCCTTAAGCAGAGGGGCTCGAGAGACAATTTTCGTTGATGTTAGCCCACAGGCTACAGATAGCATCGAGAAGAACCTCAAGACACTCCGATGGAAGCGCAGAGCCAAAGTCCTCTGCGTCAAGTCCGGTGCGGCGATAAAAAAACTGGCGGACAGGGAACAGAGATTCGACATCATCTTTTCTGATCCCCCTTACAGTCAGCGAATATCAACCCAGATATTGGAAGAACTCTCCACTTCGGATATGCTGGCAGTGGAAGGAGTGGTGGTGACCAGGTTCAGGAGAGACGAACAGGTGCCCGATACTGTAGCCAGGTTCAGAGCGATTGTTAGGAAAACTTACGGAGACAGCAAGGTGGTATTTTGGA
>DAOVDP010000208.1 GCA_030669445.1 Candidatus Latescibacterota bacterium
CACAAAGGGAATACTTACTATTTGATCTTCGTGCCTTGGTGCCTTTGTGGCTGAATTTGCATTAGAATTTGTATCCTATCTTTCGTAGAAACTCTTCTCGTTCTTGGATCTGCTCCTGGGTCTCCACTCCTTTGGTGTGGAGTCCATCTATCACTCCCAGGATTCCCCGGCCCTGTTCGGTTTCGGCAACGATCACCTCCACCGGATTGGCACTGGCACAAAGGATACGGCAGACCTCAGGAACAGCTTTGATAAAAAGCAATAAATTTATGGGAAACGCATTTTCCACCAGGATGATGAACGAGTGTCCGGCTCCCAGGCGGAGGGCGTTTTTCTGAGCCAGTTTGGCCAGTTTCTGATCGGTTCCGCTGTATCTCACCAAGCAGGGGCCGGATGATTCACAGAAGGCCAGCCCAAATTTAATACCGGGTACCGCCGAGACTAAGGCCTCGTGGAGGTCTTCTACCGTCTTGATAAAATGCGCCTGCCCTAAAATCATATTCATCCCTTCCGGCTTCTCAATCCTCACCGTCTTCAATTCCATAAAGGCTCACCTCCCATCTCCTGGATTCAAAAATGCACCTCCATTGCTCTGGGAGGACAGGTCTTAACACAGAGCTCACAAGCGGTGCATTTTGCTGAATCAAACTCAACTATCATTGTCTTGCGGTCAACAGAGAGTGCCCCCGTCGGGCAGACGGTAACACAGGCACCACAGTGGGTACACTTAAGGTCGTTCCGTTTGACACTCCGACTTAAAGGCTCTATCTTCACCCCTAAGCTTTTCAAATAATCTATACCCGCTTCGTAGTCGCTCTTCTTGCCGGTCAGTTCAAAAACCAGAAACCCTTCTTCCCCTGGAGTTACACTTGCCTTTAGGATATTGAACACCAGGTTGTAATTATTTACTAATGAGTAGATTATCGGCTGATCGACCAGTTGCTTGGGGAAATGCAGCACTATTCGTCGTGAGACCTTCATTGTCAGCTCCTCAACAAAGCAGTCCTAACTGTTCTGTCAGTTTTTGTACTTCCTTCACTGCAGCCGAATCAGGGGGCAAGTCCAAAAGGGATTTTGCCTTCGCACTGTAGTTCATCACTTCCTGGTCGTAAGGAATAGTGCTCAGAAGGGACAATCCCACAGCTTTGATCTCTTCCTCTGGAGTCGAATTGCCTCCCAACTGGTTTATCACCAGATGGATTTTCCCGATGTTCAGTTTGAGCGATTGGGCTGTCTGGTAAATACGCTTGGCCGACCTCAGGGCCACAGGGGTAGGAGTGGAGACTATCAGCAGGGCATCCACATCTCTGGTGGTGCGCCGGGAGAGATGTTCCATCCCCGCCTCGTTGTCCATCACCACAAACCTATAGTTTTCTCTTAATTTTTCCATAAAATTCCTCAACAGCAGGTTAGGATAGCAGTAACACCCCGGTCCTTCGGTGCGACCCATAACCAACAGGTCGAAGCCGTTGGATTCTACTATGGCCTCCTCAAGATTATACTGCAGATAGGCCTCCTTAGTGATGGATGGAGACAGCTCCTCTTTCTTCTCCATAAG
>DAOVDP010000180.1 GCA_030669445.1 Candidatus Latescibacterota bacterium
AGTGGATGAGCTTCCGGAGATAAGAATCGAGATATCTGTGCTTTCCCCGATGAGGAGGATAAAAAGCATAGATGAGATAAGGATGGGGGTAGACGGCATCTATATAAGGATGGGAAACCGGGCGGGTACTTTTCTCCCCCAGGTGGCCACTGAGACTGGATGGAGTAAGATTGAATTCTTGGAGCGGTGTTGTTCTGACAAGGCAGGGCTTTCCCCCGATGCCTGGAAGAAGGGAGCAGAAATCTATACTTATACTGCCCTGGTGTTTCATGAATCTGAGGAGAAATAAGTAGTAGGTTGGGTTAAGCGCAGCGAACCTAACAAAACAGGGGCATTGAGTTTCGTTCCTCAACACTCGGATTGCGCTATAAATGCAGATGCTTACACCGCTGAGGCTCCCGCTGCTGCGCCGAGGTGATCGGTTAACTGGTTAATTGGTGGTTAGATTCTGTCGAAAGACTAAGATATTGTGGGGGATCTGACCGCAGCCAACCGAATCTGGCTCAAACCTCAGAGGCGTGAACCGGTCTTAATGTAGAGACGACCCGCCGGGTCGTCTCTACGATATTATCCTGTTCGCGTTCAACTACCCCCTTTTTCGGCAGAATGTGGTTGCTGGGTTCAATGACGATTATTCACTTAATTTGAGGAGGTTTTCATGAACATCCTTGCCATAGGGGCTCATCCTGACGACATAGAGTTTCTTTGCGCTGCCACACTGGCTAAATATGTTAAAGCCGGAAACAGAGTCTTTATGTGCCATCTCTGCACTGGCGATAAGGGCCACTTCGAGATCCCTCCGGAAGAGCTCAGGGAAATAAGGGATAAGGAGGCAGAAAAGGCGGTTGCAGTAATAGGTGCTAAGCATTTAAAGCTGGATTTCCCCGACTGTGAACTTCATTATAATTTGGAGAGTGTGACCAAAACAGTAGATGCAATACGCCAGGCCCGGCCTGATGTGATCATCACCCACTCTCCTTCTGATTATATGCCCGATCATGTGATCACCAGTCAGGTGGTCTTTGACTCCAGCTTTCACGCTACTTTGCCGAATTTCTCTGTCGGGGGAGAGCCCACCAGCGTGATCCCTCCTATCTATTATATGGATACTTTAGCCGGAGTGGAGTTCCTCCCAGAAGAATATGTGGATGTTACTGAGACGATGGAGACCAAACGGCAGATGCTTCTTTGCCACCAGAGCCAGTATCAGTGGCTTAAAGAACACGATAATATCGATACCATTGAGTTTATCGAAACAATGGCTCGAATGCGCGGCCTGCAGTGCGGAGCTAAATATGCAGAGGGATTCAGGCGATGTAAGGTCTGGGGAAGGAATCCCACCAGCAGGTTGCTACCCTGATGGATATCTTTGAATCAAGGTCAATGCTATTCGTAAGAGGTCAAAATCCCATTGTTTCACTAAACTCTTTTTGTGTTTATTGGGTCTTTATTCAGACAGAGGTTTTTTCACCACAATGTCGATCAGCCTGAAGGTGTAGTCTGCCGGATAGCGTACTATCTCAGTTCCAGGATCTTCATAGTCTAAACCGCCACCCCTGATGACGACCTTATAGGGGGTATGCTTGAGGCGAGATGTATCTCCAATCCTGAAGTGGGCTGTATTCTCGTATAGTCCACTCATCAAACTGCCGGGCATATAGTATCCACTGGTCATATTGTAAATCCACTTTTGGATATTTCTAATGTATTTCTGGGCTTCTTCTACGGATTCGAATTCTGGCGGTTCTTGCGTCAAAGCACTTTGAGTCCAAGCATCATGCTGTCCCTTCAGGTTGTCGATTCTCTGCCTCTTGATCAATTGTGGGGCCCGAGTTCTGCGATCCGTAAGTTTTTCGCCAGGCCCCCACCACTCGACGATGTTGTAGTTCCGACCTGAGCATCCTGAGCCCACTACCGTCACCGAAATGATGGGCTTTTCCTCTGCGATTGTTATACTCCCCACATCAGCGAGAAGCTCCACCCCCTTGGCAGCGCCAACTTCCAGCCAGCCGTCCATTTTGACATTTTTGTACCGGAAGGGGGTTGTATAAACATGATGTTCTGTTTCAAAAATTTCCACCTCCCGTAATTCACCCAATTGATCGTCATCTTGAGGAGAATGATAAACCTTTATACTGCCTGGTATAGTATAAGAAGGAACCTCGATATCCTGTCTGTCACTTTTCTTAGGCATGTTTTTTTATCCTCCTATTTTATTTATTGTTGCACAAGAAACGTCCCCGTAACACCACAATACGGACTCTTGGTGTCACACACTTAATTGTTACATAGAGGCTTTCTTATCATTTTATTGTCTCTTGCCCATCCCGTCGTTGCCAATCTCCCGGGTGAATTCAATAATATTCTGAGCGGCTGTTTGGATAAATACCATGTCGACACCGATGGCCAGGAAGGTAAATCCTTTTTCTATGAGATGTGACACCGAATCGGGTGTCGGCCTTACATCGTGAATACCCGCTGATTTCCCCGCTTCAAGACAGGCTTCCAGAATCCGGTTCAGGATTGCCTCTACTTTGGGATTCTCTAATTGCCCGGGTATCCCCATTGACCCGGTGAGATCATACGGACCCACCAAAATGCCATCGATTCCTTCAACTCGGAGGATCTGTTCTATATTCTGGGCCGCCTGTGTATGTTCTATCTGGACAATTACAGCTATTTCATCGTTGGCT
>DAOVDP010000171.1 GCA_030669445.1 Candidatus Latescibacterota bacterium
AATCGACGCTGTGGTGGAGATCACCACAGATGCCCTGCATGCCCCTATTGCCCTCGATTGCCTCAACGCACGCAAGCATCTGTTTACTGAAAAACCGATGGCTACTACCTTGGCCGATGCAGACAAAATGGTGGAGTCAGCCGAGAAAAACCGAGTGAAACTGATGGTGGGTTATATGAAAAGATACGACCCCGGGGTGGAGAAAGCCAGACAACTGGTCGGGGAGTTCATCAGTACCGGGGAGCTCGGCAGGATTACCTTTGCCCGAGCCCACTGCTTCGGTGGCGACTGGGTCTGTAACATCGGCAAACCCATTACTACCGATGAAACCTATCCCGAGATTCAGGCCAACCTTCCAGATTGGCTTCCCCAAAAGTTAAGCAAGGAGTTCTTGGGCTTTAACAATGTCTATTGCCACAATATCAATCTCTTACGCTTCTTTTTGGGTGAGGTAAAGGAGGTAAAAACTGCGGAGCTGGGCAAGTCTTATCCCTCGGGCAAGGTGGTGGTGCTTGATTTTGGAGATTTTCTGGGTTGTTTGGAAGTGGGGGGAATATCTTCGCGCTGGTGGGATGAAGAGACAAAAATATATTTTGAACAAGGCTGGATAGAACTACTCACTCCCCCGCCGCTGTTAAGAAATGTACCCGCTGAGGTAAAGGTGTACAAGGGCGGAGAGATTCAGCAGATGCTGATCCCTTATTCTGCCTGGGATTGGTCTTTTCGGCGGTCAGCAGAGCATTTCTTGGACTGTATAATAACCGATCAAGAACCGACCTCATCCGGCAGAGATTCCAGAGAAGATATGAGGATAGTGGAGGAGATATTTAGAAAACACCTCGGTCTTTGAGTGTAGCCGCCTATAGGGAGCTTACGCAACTTTGCCGCAGCATTTCTTGTATTTTTTTCCGCTTCCGCAAGGGCAGGGGTCGTTGCGGCCGATTTTTTCGCCCACCTTAACCGGAGCTGGTCTTCGTGGCTCTCTCCCCCGTGTTTCCGCAGCAGCTTCCCGAGGTGCTGCCACTGCCTCCGGTGCAGCAGGGCCTGCTGCCGGAATCGCCCTGCCTCGTCCGAAGCCCATTCCCATCGCATCCTGGTGAACCACCTGAACCCGTTCTGGTCTTCGCTCGACATAGGCCGGTTCCTCTTGGAATGAGGCTCTGAATACCAGCTTAAGTGTCTCTTCGTTGATGGTCTCCAACATCTCCACGAGCATCCTGAACCCTTCACTCTTGTATTCAATCAGAGGGTCCTTCTGACCATAAGCCCTGAATCCAATCCCTTCCTTCAACAGGTCCATTTCATAGAGATGCTCTTTCCATTTCTCGTCGATGGTGCTCAGGTAAGCGATTCTTTCCAAATACCTGAGGTTATCAGCACCGAGCAGCTGTTCCCGTCTCTGGTAAGCCTCTTTAACCGTTTTGCGTATTCTTTCCCGCAGATCCTCCTGCCGGAGCCGAGGCAGTTCCTCCTGGTCAATGGGCAATCTTACCAGAAATATCCTCTGCAAATCTAATCTGAGTTGCTCAATGTTCCAATTTTCTGCATAGGTTTTGGGATCTGTGTGGTTATCCAGAAGTGAATCTGTGGTCTCTTCGATTATGTTCTTGATTTCATCGCTGATGTTTTCGCTTTCCAGTATACGGCGTCGACGGGCGTAGATCACCTGTCGCTGTTGATTCATGACATTGTCGTATTCCAGCAGATGCTTACGGATGTCGAAGTTGTAAGCCTCCACCCGTTTCTGGGCCTTCTCTATGGCGCGGGTAACCATCGAGTGCTGAATCACTTCGCCTTCTTCCAGGCCCAGTCTATCCATAATGCTGGCGATTCTTTCGGAGCCAAAGAGGCGCATCAGGTCGTCCTCTAAGGAGGCGAAGAATTTAGATGCCCCTGGGTCACCCTGGCGGGCACATCGGCCTCGGAGCTGTCTGTCAATTCGGCGAGCCTCGTGCCGTTCGCTGCCAACAATATGTAGCCCACAGGGCACATCTTCCAAACATTCCACCATCTTGCGTTCCTTGGGACAGGTGGAGCAGTCGTCTTCACAACTTATGCAGCATTCGTCACACTGGACCACTTCCTTAGCCAGTCTGATGTCTGTTCCCCGGCCAGCCATATTGGTGGCTATGGTGACTGCCCCGGCCTGCCCTGCCTGGGTCACTATCTCGGCCTCCTTCTGATGGTATTTAGCATTGAGTACAGAGTGCTTTACCCCCCGGCGCTTGAGCATTCGGCTGAGCAGTTCAGAGACTTCGACGGAGATTGTTCCTACCAACATCGGGATGTTTTTTTGGTGGAGGCGGACAATCTCGTCGATTATGGCGTTGTATTTCTCCCGCTTTGTGCGGTAGATGTGATCCTCGTAGTTGACTCTTCTCACCGGTTTGTTGGTGGGGATGACCACCACATCTAAACTGTATATCTGATAGAATTCTGTAGCCTCAGTCTCGGCAGTGCCGGTCATTCCGGCAAGTTTATCGTAGAGTCGGAAGAAGTTCTGCAGGGTGATGGTTGCCAGAGTCTGGGTTTCTATCTCGATGTGAACATTTTCCTTTGCCTCCAATGCTTGGTGCAGGCCGTCGCTGTATCGTCTGCCCGGCATTAGTCGCCCGGTAAACTCGTCAACGATCATTACCCGCCCATCCGAGACCACATATTCTACATCTTTTTCGAAAAGGGAGTATGCTTTCAGAAGCTGAGTGATGTCGTGGATTTTTTCACTCTTAACGGCGTAGTCACGATATAGCTCCTCTTGTTTTAACACCTTCTGTTCCAGAGAGAGGGAGGGGGCATCCTCAATTTCGCCCAGGGCCTCGCTCAGATCGGGCAGGACGAATAAGTCCTGGTGGTTGGGGGAGAGGAACTGG
>DAOVDP010000089.1 GCA_030669445.1 Candidatus Latescibacterota bacterium
CAAGGAATTTGGATTCTGTTCCCTTTGCCAGCCGGGCCAGCAAGGCCGAGCTCTCTCAGGTGCTCGATAGCCTCTTAACCATCAGAGAGCAGAGCAGCTATTTGAAAGATATCCTCTTTATTGACATAAACCAACTGTCAAAGATCGACCGGCAGATATTAGTGGAGCGACATCTAATCAGCCCTACCCTGGCAGAAGGAAAAGACCAACCCCAGGGCATTCTGCTTGACGAACAAGAGGTGAAAAGCGTGATGGTCAATGAGGAAGACCATCTCAGACTTCAAGCTATCCAGTCAGGATTGCAATTACAGGAGGTCTGGGCACTGGTAGACGGGATGGACGATGAGATCTCCCGGCTGCTGGACTACTCCTTTTCAGAGAAGTTAGGCTACCTGACTGCTTGCCCTTCCAATGTGGGCACTGGCCTGCGGGTCTCGGTCTTAATCCACCTGCCTGCTTTGGTTTTGACCCAAGAAATAGAAAAGGTCCTGCGGGCAATAGCTCAAGTGGGAATGACCGTCAGAGGGTTCTACGGCGAAGGCACAGAGGTGTTAGGTAATTTTTTCCAGATATCTAATCAAGTCACCCTGGGCAAAAGTGAAGAACAGATTATCAAGTCGTTGATAAAGATTGTCACTGAGGTTATTGAATACGAACTGAAGGAGCGACAAACTTTAATAAAAGATGCCAGCTATCAGCTTGAGGACAAGATATGGCGGGCTCTGGGGATCTTGGAAAATGCCCGGTTGCTCACCACTGAGGAGTTTATGAACCTCTCCTCTGCGGCGAGGCTGGGACGAAGCATGGAGTTGACATCTTACCCAGACTTCAAGACCCTCAACCAACTTACGGTAATGGTGCAACCATCCCATCTGCAGAAATTGGCTGGTAGATACTTAGAATCCTCAGAGCGGGATATTTTTAGAGCAAACATAGTGCGGAAAAAATTGCAGGAAACAACGACAACTCCCAAGCAGTAGTTCTATACATTTGGCAGTCATCCAAAGCAATTTCAAAAAGTTGGCAATCTTTGAAGATTTTGAACTTCAATTTTGGCAATCTTTGAAATTTTGGCAATCTTGGCAATTTACAGGGTCATTAGTAATCTACTGACATCATGTTTTTAAAGGAGGGGACAACAAATGAACAGTATGTTCACCGATAGGGTAAGAAGGGTGGTACAGTTGGCCCACCAGGAGGCAAAGCGGTTAGGCCACAAATATGTGGGCACGGAACACCTGCTGTTAGGTCTGATTAAAGAAGGGGATGGAATTGCTGTAACTGTCCTGCTTAATCTTAATTTGGATCTGGAACAACTTGTTCAGATGGTGGAGGATGCTGTGCCACCTTCTGGTGGTACTATGGTTATGGGAGATAATCCTTTTACTCCTAAGGCCAAGCATATATTAGAAATGGCTGCCGGGGAGGCACAGCAGATGGGGGTGAAATATGTGGGCACAGAACATCTGCTGTTGGCCCTGGCAAAGGACAGCGAATGTATCGCTTCCCAGATATTGGCCGCCTTTGATGTCGATTACCCGATTATTAAGGAAGAAGTAGTAGCCGTGTTTACCGGAAAACCCCTGTCCAAAAAAGCGAAGAAAAAAAGTAAAACTCCCTTTCTCGACCACTTCGGCAGAGACCTGACCCAGTTAGCAAGGGAGGATAAACTCGATCCAGTGATAGGCAGAGAGAAGGAGATAGAGCGTGTTTCCCAGATTCTATGCAGGCGGAAGAAGAACAACCCCGTGCTAATTGGTGAACCCGGGGTGGGAAAAACCGCCATCGTCGAAGGCTTGGCCCAGAGGATTGTGGCCCGAGAAGTGCCGCAGATTCTTAATAATAAGCGTATGGTCACTCTCGACTTAGCTGGAATAGTGGCCGGGACCAAATACCGGGGGCAGTTTGAGGAACGGATAAAGGCAATAATGAAAGAGATGGTACAATCTAAGAATGTTATCCTGTTCATCGATGAGCTACACACCGTGGTGGGTGCTGGCAGCGCTGAGGGAAGCTTAGATGCTTCTAATATGTTCAAGCCTGCGCTCTCCCGTGGTGAACTTCAGTGTATCGGTGCAACTACACTCAATGATTACAGAAAGTATATCGAGAAAGACGGCGCCTTAGAGAGAAGATTCCAAACCATAATAGTAGATCCGCCTTCGGCAGAAGAGACCATCGAAATTCTGAAAGGGCTGAGACCCAAGTATGAAGAATACCACAAAGTTAAAATAACTGACGAGGCTGTTGAAACGGCTGCCAGACAGTCTGACAGGTATATCTCAGGACGCTATCTCCCAGATAAGGCTGTAGATATGATTGATGAGGCCTGTTCTAAGCTGCGTCTCTCAATGATCGCTGTACCCCAGGAGATCAAAGAGCTGGAGTTGAAAATCGATGAACTGGACAAACAGAAGAAAACAGCTATTGAGCATCAGGACTTTGAACGAGCGGCTGCTCTGAGGGATGGAGAGAAGAAAATTCGGCAGAAATTGGAAACACGGAAGAAGAAGTGGGAACAAGAGTTAATGGATAATCCTGTGGAGGTCACCTCCGAGGATGTTGCCCGGGTGGTTTCGATGGCAACCGGTATTCCTCTGTTCCGCTTGGAAAAGAGTGAAACCGAACGCCTTCTGGGTATGGAAGAGGAGTTAAGGAAACGGGTAGTTGGGCAGGAGGAGGCAATTGGAGCTGTGTCTAAAGCTATCAGAAGAAACCGGGCTGGATTAAAAAACCCCAATCGTCCCATAGGTTCTTTCACCTTCTTAGGTCCTACCGGAGTGGGTAAGACAGAACTGGCGCGGGTCTTGGCTGCCTATCTCTTTGAAGATGAAGAAGCGCTGGTAAGAATTGATATGTCCGAATATATGGAGAAATTCGCTGTGTCGCGATTAATAGGGGCTCCCCCGGGATATGTGGGCTATGAGGAGGGAGGACAACTCACCGAGAAAGTCCGCCGCAAGCCCTACTCAGTAGTGCTTTTGGACGAAATAGAAAAGGCTCACCCTGATGTATCTAACATCTTACTTCAGGTTTTGGATGACGGGCAGCTCACCGACAGCTTCGGCAGGAAAGTGGATTTCAAGAACACCATTTTGATAATGACCTCTAATCTTGGCACCAGAGAGGTGGGCAAGAGCAGCACGGTGGGGTTCCAGCAGACAGCAGAGGGCAAATCTGACTATCCCCAGATGAAAGAGAAGATCCTCAAAGAGATGAAGAAGCTTTTTAATCCCGAGTTCCTAAACCGGATTGATGAGGTGGTTGTCTTCCATCCCTTGGGCAAAGAGGAGATACTCAAAATTATCGATATTATGCTTGAAGAAGTGGCCGAGCAAGTTGCTGGGCGTGAGATAAAGATAAGCCTGACTGCAGAGGCGAAGAACCTAATCGCCAAGAAGGGCTACGACCCGGTTTTCGGAGCCAGACCATTGAGACGGGCAATCCAGCGCCTACTGGAAGATCCTCTGGCAGAGGAGATCTTAGGGGGAAAACTCCACCAGGGCACCGATGTTCAGGTGAGTAAAAAAGGGGAGCGATTGGTGTTCACAAACTCTTAGTCGCTGTGAGTGGTAGTAATAAGCTACCCTGATTCTATTGAAAAATACTGGAATACAGCCTTTAGGCTATCACACTTTCGGGCATTCCTTTGCCACACACCTGTTTGGAAGCCGGATACGATATTCGCGAGGATTTCTATGGAAAAACAAAGTGTATATATTGAAACAACCGTGGTGAGTTACTTGACCGCAAGGCCGAGCCGAGACCTCGTTGTAGCGGCACATCAGCAGGTCACGGTAGAGTGGTGGGAGAACGCGCTCCCCGTTCTGGAACCATTCGTCTCCCCCATCGTTATTGAAGAAATATCAAGGGGAGATGAAGTGGCGGCCAAACTGCGCCTTGAGAAGATAGCGGACTTCCCTATCCTTGAGATTACGGGAGAGATTGGGGAGCTAGCCGACCTCTATTTCGAGAAAATTCAGATCCCTGAGAAAGCAAGAGGTGATGCATATCACTTGGCAATAGCGACTTCTCATGGTCTCGATTTCCTGGTATCTTGGAACTTTACGCACATTCTCGGGGCTCATGTCCAGTCGGCTATTCAGAACATCAACCTGATGCGGGGTATCAGCACACCAATAATATGTACTCCTGAAGAACTTATGGAGGTATAGTTATGATGATCGATCCGATCGTACGTGAGGTGCGCGAAATTCGGCATGAGATCGAACGGCAATGTCAAGAGGACCCTCAGAAATTCTACAAATACCTTATTGCCTCTCAAAAGAAGTTAGTTGGGCGCCTCGTTTGTCGCCATCCAAAGCCTTTGATCACTGTTGGACAGAGAAAAGCGGGTTAACAATCGCTTCAACTAAGGACGTGAAAAGGCTGACGCCTTTCCACGCGGGTTAAGCGTTGAGATATGACTACGAGTGTAAGTTCCTTTTACAAGCAGATATGCTGATCTGCAATTAACTTAGCGGGTTAAGAATTTCGCCTGTTTCCACCAACGTCATAACTGAATTTTCCCGAAAGTAGGTTATAATCGCTTTACTCTCTCCAGGGGTAAGGCGATTTTTTTGCTTAAGCAGGGACTGCCTTTTTCCCGTTGACAAAGTTAATACTACCCATTATATTTCTTCTACCGATTTTATCACTCTGCACTCCAAAATGACCAGAACTTCACAGTTTTATCTGTTATGGCTGCCTGGTGGAATTGGCAGACACGCTGGCTTTAGGAGCCAGTGCCCTTAGGGCGTCCGAGTTCAAATCTCGGGGCAGCCACCAGTATAACCAACAAATAAGGAGGAATCTTGAAAGTCTCGGTAACGGATTTAGAAGAGGGGAAAAAGCAGGTTCAGGTTGAAGTGCCGCCCGAAATGCTCCAAAAAGAGATGGAGCCTTTTTACAGAAAATATCAGCGTTCTGTTCAACTACCTGGCTTCAGAAAGGGGAGAGTCCCTTTAGAGATTCTCAAAAGATCTCACTACGGGCGACTAATCAAGGAAGAGGCATTAGAGGAGATATTGCCGAAATTTTACCGGAAGGCCATAAAGATCGAAAAGGTTAAACCTATATCCACTGCGGATATCGAAAAGATGGAATATGAAGAAGGGAAACCCCTCCGATTCACTGCCTCAGTGGAGGTTGAACCTGAAGTTGAAGTTAGAGACTACAAGAGATTAGAGGTTGTCAAACAGATTCGCCAGGTGACCGATGAGGATGTGGAGACCAGAGTCCAGGAACTCAGGGAAGAAAATGCCGTCGAAAAAGTGGTTGAGCGCCCGGCCAAAGAGGGCGACTTACTACTGGTTGACTTCCAGAAGTTGGACAAAAGCGGAGTACCTCTCGTGGGGAATAAAATGGAGAATCGCCTTATAAAACTCACTCCAGAGTCTCCGCCGGAGCTATCCGGGGCTGCCAAGGGCGAGGAACGAAAAGTAGTGTTCACCTATCCTGAGGATCACCCCGAAGCCGATCTTGCT
>DAOVDP010000149.1 GCA_030669445.1 Candidatus Latescibacterota bacterium
AAATACAAACCTCTGGGCTTTCCGACCATTACCTTGCCGTGTGAGATGACCGATGATTTCATGCAAGAAACACTGATTGCCTCTATGTTTGTGGCAAAGTACGGCGGAATTATTGTCCTTTCAGATTTACAGGGACACAGCCTCTTTCCGCTGCTGCTGGCTCGCATGAACATCTATACAGACCCGCAGCGTCCCATGGCCACCTCTCCGGGCATCTACGAAATTGGAGGGCCGAACGAGGACTCGCCCGTACTGGTCTCCTGTAACTTCTCGCTTACCTATTTCATAGTGTCGGGCGAGATCGAGTCAAGCCGTGTTCCGGCATGGCTGGTTATTGTGGACACTGAGGGGCTCTCTGTACTCACGGCCTGGGCAGCCGGAAAATTTGTGGGGGACGCAGTAGGTATCTCTCTGAAAAAATGTGGCATCATGGACAAAGTCAGGCATAAGAAAGTTGTCATACCCGGTTATGCCGCGGCCATTTCAGGAGACCTCGAAGAGGAACTCGGAGACTGGGACGTCCTGGTCGGGCCAAGAGAGTCGGCTCATATACCGGCTTATTTGAAAGAGTGGAAAGCGTAAGACGCAAGTGAGCTAAAGTGCCTAAAGTGAGCTAAAGTTAAGGACTGAAAAAAACTTTTTAGAAGATGCATTTTGTTCTTTTAACTTTAGGCACTTTAGCTCACTTTAGCTCACTTTAGGCACTTTATTTTGAGGAGGTTTCATGATTCTGATCGGTGAAAACCTGAATATTATGGTCAAGATAATTGGTCAAGCCATGAAGGAAAGGAACCCAAAGCCGATCCAGGAATTGGCCGTGGCTGAGGCCGAAGCAGGGGTCGATTATATCGACGTCAACTTGGGCCCTGCCAGAAAGGGCGGGGAAGAATTGATGGAGTGGATGGTAAAGACCGTCCAGGAAGTGGTGGACCTGCCCCTCTATCTCGATACCACCAATGTGAACGCCATCGAAGCCGGCTTGAAGGTGTACAAGAACAAGCAGGGCAAGGCAGTCATAAATTCCATCATGTGCCGTCCCGAGAGGATGGAGGCACAGATCCCCCTGGTCACAAAATATGATGCAGGCATGGTTGCACTCCTTTGGGGGCCGGAAGGGATGCCCAGGGATGCGGCTGAGCGGGGACTCTTGGCTTCTGATATACTCCAGAGAGCCGCAGAGGCGGGGGTGGCAGGAGAAGATATTTGGGTCGATCCGATTATCACACCTGTTAATGTCCAGCAGAATCAGCTCTTGGAAGTTAATCAGTTCATGGCAGAACTCGACATGATTGCAGAAGTCCTGGTCCCTGGTTGCAAGTCAACGTGTGGGCTCTCTAACGTTTCTAACGGAGCGCCGCACCGTCTCCGGCCTATCCTGAATCAGACTTATATGATAATACTCGAAAAGTCTGGGATGAAATCTTGCATCGTTGACGCCTTTGACAGGGATCAGCATGAAATCGCACGGGGAAGGCGACAGGAGGTGGCGGCTCTGGTTCATCGAGTGGTAGACGGTGATGATCCGGACACGGAAGACCTCGACAAGGAGGCTCAAGACTACGTGAAAACCGCAAAGGTACTACTGGGACATTCTCTATACTCGGATTCGTGGTTAGAGCTGTAGTGGTCAACTGGTTGAGTGGTTACCGACTTAACTACTCAACCACTTAACTACTCACCTGATTTGTAAATAAAGGAAACAAAAACATGCTCTACACGATTACCTTATACCTTTCTCTTGCCATTTTTGTAGTTGGGTTAGTCTACAGGATATCAAACTGGTTCCGATATAAGATTGGCCCGGATGCCAAAGGAATCCCCACGTCAACAAGGGTTTCTTCTGCCGTGAGCGCCATTGGATCGACAATATTCAGCGCCAAGATCGGTATATTGGCAAGGGTTTTTCTTCTTGATGTGCTCTTGCAAACGTGGTTGTTGAAAAAGGACTTCCTCCGGTGGTTGGCCCACATTTGTATATACGGCGGTTTCATGCTCCTGCTTCTGATGCATGGGCTTGATAAGCTCATCACCTCGGTCCTGTTTGATGACTACTATTCGACAGTCAATCCTTTTATGTTCTTAAGAGACTTCTTTGGTCTCGTAGTGATTGTAGGGTTAGGGATTGCCATTTACCGGAGATTCATCTCAAAGGCGCCCCGTCCGAAGACGACTGCTGTGGATCACTACGCCATCATTATCCTGGCGGTCATCATGATCTCCGGTGTTCTTCTGGAGGGAACCAAGATCTTGTCTCATTCCAGATATCAGGAGATGGTAGAAGAATATGCGGGTCTGGATGAAGAAGAGACAGAAGAGCTTAGGGCTCTCGGAGCTTACTGGGTGCAAAAATTTGGCGTGGTCTTTTCTGATGTCAAAGGGCCTTTTGACGAGAATACATTGCAGCAGGGTAAGCAACTGCATGAGATGAGTTGTGCAGAATGCCACTCCCGTCCCCAATGGGCATTTGTGGGCTATGGCGTATCCAGGGTAGTGTCGCCGATCGCATCCCCCTTAGACCGGGCGAAGATGCATACTTTGTTGTGGTATCTGCATTTCTTGGCCTGCTTCTTGGGCCTGGCCTACCTTCCTTTCAGTAAATTCTTTCATATCTTTTCCACCCCTGTATACTTGCTGGTCAATGCCGTAATGGAGGAAGGGAGATCAGATCCAGCCAACATCGCCACCAGGCAGGCCCTTGAACTGGACGCTTGCACCCACTGTGGGGACTGCACCTTACGGTGCTCTGTGGCTGTGGCTTTTGACGAAATTCCGAACCCTAATATCCTTCCGTCTGAAAAGCTAACTGCATTCAGGGCCCTTCTTTCTGGCAAGGGGGTGAGCAAACAGAAGCTTAAGATTATTCAAGAAGGAAGCTATATCTGTACTGATTGCCATCGTTGCACAGATGTCTGTCCTATTGGTATCAACCTTGAGGACTTGTGGCTAAACCTGAAGAGGCATCTGGCTGAACTTGGCTACCCCAAACCCGAGGTCTGGGCCAGAGAGGCCATCAGTGCTGATTTCGATTTAACAACGCTTAAGGATAGGACTTTGTCCCTGACACCTGTTGACAAAACATTCATTGGTGAGCTGACCGGCTCAGCCCAGGCAAATACCTTCTCGGTTTGCTTTGGCTGCCAGAATTGCACCAATGTGTGTCCTGTGGTAGGAAACTATGAAAACCCAAAGGAGATCCTCGGGCTGCTCCCCCACGAGATCATGCATTGTCTTGCGTTGAAACATAAGGGACTCGCTTTTGGCTCCAGGATGCTGTGGGACTGCCTGACCTGTTATATATGCCAGGAGCACTGCCCCCAGGAGGTACGGGTGACCGATGTGCTCTATCAACTGAAGAATTTAGCCCTCAAACAGCTTAAAGAGAAGAAGGCGGCGTAGAGTGCCCAAAAACAGAGTGAGCTAAAGTGCCTAAAGTGAGCTAAAGTGCCTAAAGTTAAAAAATGAAACCAGTAATCAAACAGTTTGTTCAAGTCC
>DAOVDP010000079.1 GCA_030669445.1 Candidatus Latescibacterota bacterium
TTTCAACCCTTAGACTGGACATATCCCGACTACCGATCGGAGTTGGCAGGGCAGTTTTTTGCTCGGGTAAGAGGATGGTTGCTCTCCAAAATTAGCTCTGAGAATTCAAATCCCAGCCTTAGGTAAATCTTTTCGCTACTTCCCTTTTTTCTCTCTTCCGATTCATACAAAACTCTCTTTGGATGAGAAAGTCCTTGCTTTTGCAAAAAACAGCGATTAGATTATATGCCTCTCACACAGAGAGGGGGCTTTCCCTTGTATTAACCAATGGTGGTATTTTGCAATAACTTTTAGGAGATAAGAGAACATAGCCATATTTCTGTAGGGGCAGGCCACCGTGCCTGCCCTGATACTGATATTGATTGGGCAACCACGGAGGGTTGCCCCTACAGGAGCCCTGTACGAACGCTGATTTTGCAAGATTGTTACCCATTAAGCAAATAGCACCATAGGTTATTATGCTCTGAAGGCAGAAATTCTATAAGAACAAGAGACCTATTTCAGGTTCAACATCTTATTGGCTCATACTGAGGCTCTTGGTTAATTCAACCACAGAAATAGAGAGGCTTAAGATCAACTATGGCTAAATCCTTAGTAGTTGTGGAATCGCCAGCAAAGGCGAAGACGATAAACAAATTTCTGGGAGATGACTACATAGTCAAGCCCTGTGCTGGTCATATCCGTGATCTACCGGCGGGTGAACTGGGCATCGATATCAGCCACGACTTCCAACCGCGGTATGTTCTAATTAAAGGCAAAGGGAAGATCGTCAGGACATTAAAGGAAACAGCGAAGGAAGCTCCCAAGATATTCTTGGCTACCGACCCTGACCGAGAAGGGGAGGCCATCGCCTGGCATGTGGCTCACGAAATAGGCAACAGCAAGAATATGCTCCGAGTTCTGTTGAACGAAATCACCCGGGGCGCTGTGCTTAAGGCTATCCAGCGGCCCCTGGAATTGGATCTGAATAAGGTGAATGCCCAGCAGGCACGGCGGGTGATCGACCGGCTGGTAGGCTATAAAGTGAGTCCCTTTCTGTGGCAGACGATTTATCGGGGCAGCCTGAGCGCAGGTAGGGTGCAATCGGTTGCCCTCCGCTTGGTCTGTGAACGCGAGGAGCAGATCACCCAGTTTGTCCCCCAGGAGTACTGGTCAATAACCGCTGCCCTTTGCACTCAGAGGGATACAGAACCAAAGGTATTTGAGGCACAATTAGTTAAAATTGACGGTAAAAAGGCCAGCGTCCCTGACCAAAAAAGCGCCACCACCATTGTCTCTGAGTTGGAGGAGAAAACCTTCCGGGTGGTGGATATCAAGAGAAAACAGCAGAAGAGGAATCCTGCGCCCCCGTTTATCACCAGCACCCTCCAACAGGAGGCCGGCAGGCGGCTCAAATTCTCCACCAAAAGGACAATGGCTCTCGCCCAGCAGCTCTACGAGGGCATTGACCTGAAAGAGGGTAGGACAGGACTGATCACCTATATGCGAACCGACTCTCCCCGAGTTGCCAAAGAGGCAATAACCGACGCAAGACAATATATTGCGGACTCTTACGGTGTGGACTATGTGCCCGCAAAGCCAAATGCCTTCCGAGCTGGCAAGAGAGCTCAGGGAGCCCATGAGGCCATCAGACCCACCTCCCTTGTCTATTCACCGAAGAGGGTGAAGAAATTCTTAGCCCCGGAGCAACTGCGGCTCTACGAATTGATATGGACCAGGTTCATCGCCTCCCAGATGAAACAGGCCTTGCTGGATGTAACCACTGTCGAAATAGAAGCCAATGGATATCTGTTTCGAACCTCCCAGACCATCATTAGCTTTCGGGGTTTTATGGTTGCCTATAGAGAGGCTACGGATGAACAGGAGGATGAAACCCAGGTAAAACTTCCCCAGAGTCTGAGCGTGGGAGAGGAGTTAAACTTGGTTTCGCTATCTCCCGAGCAGCACTTCACTGAGCCGCCCCCCCGGTATACCGAGGCCACCTTAGTCAAAGAGCTCGAGGCCAAGGGTATTGGGCGTCCCAGCACTTACGCCCCCACTGTAAGCGTAATTCAAGATAGAGGTTATGTGAAAAAAGATAAGGGCCGACTATTTGCCGCCGAGTTGGGGATGACGGTGAATCAGCTTTTAGTAAGTGCCTTTCCTGACATCTTTAATGTCCAATTCACCGCCAAAATGGAGGAGTCTCTTGACCGGATAGAGACGGGGGAAGAAGGCTGGGTCAAGGTGGTAACTGATTTCTACACCCCCTTTGAAAGCACCCTTTCTCAGGCTAAGGAGCAGCGGACAGAGCTGAAGAAGTCGTTGCAAGAGTCCACTGACCAGACCTGTGAGAAATGCGGCCGTCCGATGGTCATCAGATGGGGACGCCACGGGAGATTTCTCTCGTGCTCCGGTTTCCCTGAGTGCAAAAATGCCCGTCCCCTTGAGCAAGATGAGACCGAGGTGGAATCAACTGGACAGGTATGCGATAAGTGTGGGGCTCCAATGATAGTTAAATCGGGCAAATACGGTAGATTTCTGGCCTGTTCTGCCTACCCTAAATGCAAAAATACTAAGTCTCTCACCCTGGGTATCCCTTGTCCCCAACCCGAATGTGAAGGCGAAATAGTGGAACGCCGAACTAAAAAGGGAAGGGTCTTTTACGGATGTAGTAACTATCCCAAGTGTAAGTTCGCCTCCTGGGACAAACCGGTAGCTCGGAAGTGCTCCCAGTGTGGTGCCTCGTTCTTACTGGAAAAAAAGACTCAAGATAAAGGCACCTTCTTGCGGTGTCCCAGTTGTAAAGCAGAGTTCCCAGAGGAAGGTTGAAAGATGCGAAAGGCTGTCGAGCAGTTCCTTCAATATTTAGAGGCAGAACGGGATTTCTCGGAGAAGACGCTCTGCGCCTATCGTAATGATCTTAAGCAGTTTATCGCTTTTGTCAGCGATCATTTGCAAAACGCTGTTGTCGGTCCTCAAGATGTTAATCAGGCCTGTATCCGCCATTTTCTGGGCACATTGAGGCGGAGAGGCCTCCAGCGGCGTTCGGTGGCTCGCAAGCTGGCCAGTATTCGCTCCTTCTTTAAATATTTGTGCAGAATGAAAATTCTGCAACAGAATCCGGCTTACGGGATCACCTCTCCTAAGCTGGACAAAAAGCTTCCTCTTTTTCTGGATGTAGAACAGGCAGTAAGGGCAATGGAGCTGCCTGGGGGAGGAGACTTCTTCAGTCGGAGAAACCATGCCCTCCTGGAGGTGCTTTACGGAACCGGGATCAGGGTGAGCGAGCTGGTGGGTCTGGACATCCCTTCAGTAGATATGTTAGGTGGAGTGGTTAAGGTTAAAGGCAAGGGGAGAAAACAGCGAGTGGTGCCCGTCGGAGGCAAGGCGCTGGAGAGTGTCAGAAAGTACCTGCCCTGGCGGGAGAGGCTGCAGCAGCAGCTTGCCAGAGAGACCCCGGCCCTTTTCCTGAACCGCTACGGCAGGCGGCTGAGCCAGCGTGGTGTCCAGAGGATCGTTAGCCGGTATCTCTCTATGGTTTCAGAGCAGAAGGGACTGAGTCCCCATGTCTTACGGCACACTTTTGCCACTCACTTGTTAGACAACGGCGCTGACCTGCAGGCGGTCCGAGAGCTGTTGGGACATGTAAGTCTCTCCACTACTCAAATTTATACCCATGTTACCACCGACAGATTGAAAAAGATTTACCATCAGGCCCATCCGAGGGCGTAAAATCTGAAAACTCTTATTAACCACAGAGACACGGAGGCACAGAGAAGGTGTAAAGAAAAAAATCTGATAGAAAGAAATAATTGGAGCAGCGATTGAACTGCATTGTCATAAGGTTAGTATTATGAAAGGCACAAAGTATTTTACTCCGTGTCTCTGTGTCTCCGTGGTTTTCTAAATTTATCTCTATGTGCTCTGTGGTTTCCAAAGGAGGTATCTGGAATTGAGCAAGCTCAAATTCACAGGAACTACTGTCTTAGGGCTCAGGCGCAACGGGAAGGCAGCGCTGGGCTGTGATGGACAGGTGACAGTTGGCGAGATAGTGATGAAGCACAACGCTCGCAAAGTCCAGAAAATATACAACAACACCATATTAGCGGGCTTTGCCGGCGCCGCTGCCGATGCCTTCGCCCTGTTCGAGAGGTTTGAAGCAAAACTGGAAGCCTACAACGGAAATTTGAAACGAGCAGCCGTGGAGCTCACCAAAGATTGGAGATTGGACAAATATCTGCGGAGGTTAGAGGCACTCCTGGCAGTGATGGATAAAGAGATCTCGCTGGTTATCTCTGGAAGCGGAGATGTCATCGAACCCGATGACGGCATCATTGCCTTGGGTTCAGGAGGAGCATACGCCTTATCCGCTGCCAAGGCATATTTAGAGTGTTCTCAACTGGAGGCTAAAACTATCGTAGAGAAATCCCTGTTAATCGCTTCTTCTATTGATGTGTATACAAACGACAAAATAATTATCGAAGAACTTTAATCCGAGGTGCTGTTTAATGAGAGAATTGACACCCCAGCAGACAGTAGCTGAACTTGACAAGTATGTGATCGGGCAAGACAAAGCTAAGAAATCAGTGGCAATTGCGCTCAGAAATCGCTGGCGCCGTCAGCAGGTTTCAGAAGAGCTGCGGGATGAGATTATGCCCAATAACATCATTATGATCGGTCCCACCGGGGTGGGCAAAACTGAGATCGCCCGCCGGTTGGCCAATTTAGCCAATGCCCCCTTCGTGAAGGTGGAGGCCTCTAAGTTCACCGAAGTCGGCTATGTGGGCCGAGATGTGGAATCAATGATCAGAGACCTCACCGACCTGGCGGTGAATATGGTGAAGACCGCGAGGACAGGACAGGTTCAGCAAGAGGCTGAAACACAGGCCGAAGAACGGCTCTTAGATATCCTCCTTCCCCCTCCTCCCCGAAAAAAGGGAAAGGAGAATCAACTCCTCGATGAACAGGTGGAGGAAAAACATCAGAGAAGTCGAGAGAAGCTGAGACAACAGCTTGTTGCAGGAAGGTTGGACAAGAGAATAGTCGAACTTGAGCTTACCTCCAACACCTTCCCCATGGTAGAAATATTCTCCCCCATCGGCATGGAAGAGATGGGGATCAACATCCAGGAGATGTTCGGAGGGATGATCCCCAAAAAGATTAAAAGGAGACGAGTAACTGTAGCTGAAGCCCGCAGGATACTGGCCCAGGAAGAGGTGCAGAAACTCATTGATATGGATGAGGTAGTTTCCGAAGCCATCGACCGGGTGGAACAGTCAGGGATAGTCTTTGTGGATGAGCTGGACAAGATAGCGGCGGCTGCAGAGGCTTCTGCCAGTGGCCCGGATGTTTCCAGGGAAGGAGTACAGCGCGATCTGCTCCCCATCGTGGAAGGGTCAAATGTAATGACAAAATATGGAATGGTCAAAACCGACCATATTCTGTTTATCGCTGCCGGTGCTTTTCACTCCGCTAAACCCTCAGACCTGATCCCGGAGATGCAGGGCAGATTCCCTATCCGAGTGGAATTAGATAGCCTGACCGCTAAGGATTTCGTGAGAATCCTCACCGAGCCCAAAAACGCCCTGATAAAACAATATCAGGCCCTGTTAGCCACCGAAGGGGTAAAGATCTCTTTTCCTAAGCCGGCCATCGAAGAGATTGCAAGGGTGGCAGATGAGGTGAATCAAAAGACAGAAAATATCGGAGCACGAAGACTTCACACGGTCATGAACACTCTGTTAGAGGATATCCTCTATGCGGTGCCTGAGACAAAGAGGAAAGCCATCCGCATCACCCACCAGATGGTGAAGAAAACCCTGGATAAGATTGTAAGCGACGAAAATTTGAGCCGATATATTCTTTGATAGAGATCAACAGAGGACACTGGAGGGAATCATGCCCCGTCTGCTTGTAGTTCACGGTCCCAACCTTAACCTGCTGGGCAAGCGAGAACCCGAGGTCTATGGGACAGTTTCTCTGGAGGAGATCAACCAGTCCATCCAGCAATTGGCGAAACAGTTGGATGTGGAGGTAAAGATCATCCAGTCTAACTCCGAGGGAGAAATAGTCGATGAGATTCAGAAGGCAATGGAGTGGGCGGATGGAATTCTCATCAATCCTGGGGGACTTACCCATTACAGCGTGGTGCTCAGGGATGCCGTAGCTGCCGCCGCT
>DAOVDP010000200.1 GCA_030669445.1 Candidatus Latescibacterota bacterium
AGAAACAACTGGAAGATACGGTGGCTTGGGAATCATAATCGGCATAATGGAGGATATCCCCACGGTGATTGCCCCATTTGAGGGAACCCCTGCCGCCCGAGCAGGGCTCCAAGCCGGGGATCAGATCATCAAAATCGAGGGAACGCCCACTCGCGGGGAGAGTATCGAAGATGTGGCCCAGAAACTGCGGGGGAAACCTGGCACCAAGGTGACTATCACCATCCTCAGAGAGGGTCAACTCCAACCTCTTGACTACACCATCACCCGCGAAATAATAACCCTGAAGGCTATAAGCTTCTGTGATGAAATCCAACCGGAGGTCGGTTACATCCGCATCTCACGCTTCTCCGAAAACACTGGAAAGGAATTGACCCAGTCCCTTAAGCGGCTGAAGCAGAACGGCATTGAATCTCTCATTCTGGATCTGAGGGGAAACGCCGGCGGACTGCTCACTCAAGCAGTGGCAGTAGCCGATAAATTCTTAGAAAAGGAAAGACTGATTGTCTCCACCAAAGGGAGAGATAAGGGGCAGAATAATAACTACTATTCTAACCACGATCCAGTTATCCCTGTCGATATGCCGATGGTTGTCTTGGTGAACAAGGCCTCTGCCAGTGCCTCCGAGATCGTGGCGGGGGCAATTCAGGACTGGGACAGGGGATTGATTGTGGGCACTGCTACATTCGGCAAAGGTTCAGTTCAAACCGTGTTTCCCATATCGGAGAACTCTGCCCTTAAACTAACCACTGCTTACTACTACACCCCCAGTGGAAGATGCATTAACATAGAACATACCCCAAAGCAGAAGGAAAACCCAAAAAAACTCCTTGGTGAAGAAGAACCTCAACTCCCCAAGAAGCAATTCAGAACCAACAATGGCAGGGTGATCTACGGTGGCGGTGCCATCACCCCTGATTTAAAGGTTGAGTCCTGGAAGCTGAACAACTTGCTGCTGGAACTCCTGCGCGGACGCATGTTCTTCGGCTTTGCTGTGCATTATGTGCTGGAACATCCCGAGATTGACCGGAATTTCGAGGTAGATGATCAGATTTTAACCCTATTCAAAGATTTCCTTAGACAGAAAGAGTTTGATTATCAGACACCAGAAGAGGTATATGTGGACACTTTGAAGGTAATGGCCCAGAAGAAAGGATACAATAATCGCATACAAGGGTTGCTTGCCGAGTTGGAAATCCAGTTAGAGAAAGCCAAAGAGAATGATTTTCAGAAGAACGAAGATTACATCAAGATGGTTATAAGAAAAGAGATAGCATCTCGACAGTGGGGCTTAGAGGCCGGCATCCGGGCCACCTTCCCCGAGGATACTCAACTTATTAAGGCTATTGATATCTTGAGAGATCCCGTCCAATACGCTGATATTATAGGAAAGGAGACCGAACGTGAGCAACACCATTGAAGTTACTGATAGCGATTTTCAATCTGAAGTATTAGAATCCTCAACTCCGGTGCTGGTGGATTTCTGGGCCGAATGGTGCGCACCCTGCTTGATGGTAGCCCCAGTAATAGACGAACTCGCCCAGCAATATGCCGACAAGTTCAAGTTCTGTAGATTGAATGTGGACTCTAACTCTGCTACGGCCAGCCAATATAGCATTATGAGTATTCCTACCCTGCTGCTGTTCAACCAGGGAAAGCTTGTGGATCAGATTGTGGGAGCTGTGCCGAAGCAACACCTTGTTTCACGCCTGGAGACACTTCTCGACCAGTAAAATAGTCATCCGAAAAAGGCCGGTCCTGCGGGGAGATAAATCTCTCACAGGGCCGGTTTTCTTTTCTCCAAACCCCACTCAAACAGAGAACCTATAGATATGGAATCCCTCTCTATCAAGATTTATGACAGGCTTTTAAAAGAATTCGGTCCCCAGGGGTGGTGGCCAGGCGATAGCGTCTTCGAGACAATAATAGGCGCTATCCTCACCCAAAACACCGCCTGGAGAAATGTAGAAAAAGCCATCAATAACTTAAAACAACACAATCTGCTAACTCCACCTGAGCTCTATCAAGTTTCAGAGCGGACCCTGGCACGATTGATAAGACCTGCCGGCTATTTCAATAT
>DAOVDP010000033.1 GCA_030669445.1 Candidatus Latescibacterota bacterium
AAGGACCGGGGTAGGTTTATTCCGCTGCTGCAGCCATTTTGCAGCGGTTGGTTGGTCTGCCCAAGAAGTGCTACAACCTAAGAACAGCACTCCACAATAGAAAAATAAAGCCGCCTTTCTCAAAGCTCTCCTCCTCTCAAATTTACATTATTATACTAAATCTCTCGGGGCAAGTCAAACGAAAATTGGTCTTTTAAAGATTTCCTCTTGTTTCTTTACAACTTAAACTATTTGCTTGACAAGAACTCTAAATATTGTTATCTTGTTTAATTCTTGAGACATTTATATAGATAGATTCGTTCTAATCAATGCGCAGATGCCTAACGGATCTAATGCTATGAGGTCTTATGGAAAGGAGGTGAATTGAACAGCATTTTACTGTTTGAAAGTGAGAAAATTACCGGCGAGTATTTAACCAATTAACCAAAAAGGAGATAGGATGAAGACATTTCGGTTTTTTCTGGGAGTCATTGGCCTGGGGGCAATTCTGCTTATCACTGGCTGTGGAAAGCAGGAGCCAACCGGTCCTACCGTTTACCCTGAGGAGTCCAAGACAAAAGCTGGACAGGCCCTTGAAGCTTTCACCTCTTCCTTAGGCCAGGCACAAGATATGGGGGAGTTTAGTCCTGGCGAGGTAGATTTCAGCGAAGCCGACAGGCTTTACAGAGAGGCTATCGAACTGGACCCGTCTAATACCCAGGCCCAGTTTGGGGCAGCCATGACTGCAATTTTGATGCTGCTGCAAAATGAGGAAATTGTGGCAGTAATGGACAGCCTTCAGAATTTCATGGGAGAAGAAGAGCCGAGCGCTTTGGGTTTCGGAATAGGCATAGCCCCCAATATCAGACGAATTACTCTCACGCCTAAGCTCGTTTATGGGATGGCCAAAACCAGCGTCCAACGGAGAACCTCGCGTAGAGTTGCCAAAAGTGCCCAAGAGGTGCTGAGGGTGAGCGACATCCAGAGAGTTATTGAACAACACTTCATCCCAGCATTGGATTATGCCTTGGCGCGGTTGGAAATAGTGGAACAAGACCCGGATTTCCAATTCATGTTAACGCCAGAATTTCCTGAAGATGAACAGGGAGATTCTCTGGAAGTGGACCTGGGGGAAGTCTATGTTTTAGACGCTTCGATAAGTGTGCTTAGAGCATTTCTTATGATTGCCACTGCTTATAATTTAGACTTCGACGATAACGGCAGTTACGACTTCCTACAGGACCCCTCTGATGCTGAAATTCTTCGACAGCTTAAGCGGCTGGACAAAGACTCGCCTTTCCTCACCGTCAGAGCGTCGAATAAGTTACCAGCCGCAGGGCAGAACCTGCTGACCGCAATACTGAAACTGGAGGATGCAGTGGGTTTCATCCGAGAGGAGACCGACCCTCAGGATAATGACATCATTAAGCAACAATATATTGTGGACTTAGACGGCGAGGTAGATCTCACTGGAGAGTCAGATGTGCCCCAGTTCCTCCAGGATGTGGACAGCGTAGAGAAGGCCCTTGATAAGCTCAGAGAGATACTGAGCGGTCCGGTACAGGTTGATGCCGATTTCAACGGCGACGACCAACCAGAGTGGCTCACTGTAAACCTCTCGGCCTGGTTCATTAGCCCCGTTGAGAATCTCAAAGGCTTAGTGCCTTATCACAGGTGGTATCCAGAGAATTTTGAGAACGCTGAAATCTACGATGATTTCGCTCTCACTGATGTGCAGGGAAACAAGTTGGGTGAGAACGATCCGCCCTTGGTGTTACCCGACCCTACCTTCGGCGGGCTCTTCCCTGATTTTGCCACAAACCAGGACTTTCTGGCCTTCTTCGGCATAACCAGGGAAATGATTCCTGTGGACATTGACCCTCTCGACCGTGCTGTCCCGGGAAAGGGTATTTGTCTCCAATGAAACCTCCTTCTCGCTGAGCATTCGGTGTCTCGACAGCCAGACAGAGGAACCGCTCTCATCAACGATGACTATTCAGCCGGGTGAAACTGGAGAAATTCCTGGGGGACCATTTCGCGGCGACACAGAGCTGATTGTCGAAGTCACGGTGGAGCCCCGGGATTGGACTAACACCGAGAACATCTGGGTATGGATAGATGCGGATGTTACCATTCACATACAAAGTGTCTCCCAATACGGGATTGGATATTGGCAAGAGTCGGAGCGGTGGGGCTAAAGCAACAGGTTTCTTATCTCTGTTTTGCTCCCTGTTGTTCTCTATCAGTGGGTATGCTGCCACTCCCCTGGATCTTTTTCGAGGATTGTGGCTGAAGGACTACCAGATTCTGGAGAAGGGAACCGCGGGAAGGCAAGCAGAGGGATGTCTTTCTCTACGAATAGCACCCTGCTCCGACAAGGGGAATTTCCTGCTTTTCTCCGGAGAATTCGAGGATGTGTATCGCTCGGAAGGTCCTGAGGGAAACACCACCATCTCCTTTTGGAAGCTCAGGGCCCTTAGGGTTCTTCCCCTGGGAGCCAATGGGACAGCTGGAACACTTCGGATAGAAGGGGAGGAGAGCAGGTTTTTCTCCGCAATCCCAGTGGAAAAGGGAAAGGGCCAGATAAAACTCTCCCACCGACGACGATATTGGTCTGTGGCCTATGACCGCAGATTTGCCAGTTGGCTGTGGATAAGGGGAGGGATTGGAGGACAGTTGGGTGACTCCGATCCCTCCCATTTGAATAGGGCACTGCACATCAGCAGCAAACTGTTCTCACAGTGGACAGTGAGTCTGGAGGCAATTCAAGACTTCCAGAGCAGTCTGCTGAAGGCCTATTGGAAGAAAGACGCCCTCGATCTGGCTACCGAATTTGACATCACTGACTGGAGGGCCAATCTTGGCGGTCCCTTGAGCCGATGGGGAAGATTAGGGTTCGCTGCAGACAGATTCCACCTGGGGCCCAGTAATCAGAGCAGCGGCTATGTCAACCGCCTATCTGCAGATGGATGGAATGGAGGGATCTATTTTACTCTCTTTCCTTTGGAAAACTGGGAGATGACCGGTTCGATAGTTTGGGGACAAGGGAAGGGGAGTGAGGCGGGCAGATTCGAGGGGCAGGAGTTTTCCAACTCACAACTGGACAGTCGCTGGAGGAAATTCCACCTGTCTTCCTGGTGGCAACCGACTCCCCGGATGTTGCTCCGGGGGACATATCTAAAAGGTATTTGGAGATTTGAATCGGGCAAAGCCAGACTGGATAGCTGGCCATTCGTCTCCAGTTTTGTCTCCCTCTTTGATGGTAAAAGCTGGTCTCTGAGAGGCGAAGGCTCTCTTAAAATAGAACAATATGGAATTGAGCCCCGGTATGATTTCTCCCGGAGAATCGGATTAAGCGGAACACTCAGGTTTGTTCGACTAACCCCTGAAGCTGATCTTGTCTCCCGTGAGTGGACAAATTCCGATCTATTCACTATCCTACTGCCCAAAACCGAGACATTTCAATCCCCCATTTCCAGCGTGGAACTTCTGGATATGGGTCTCCGACTCCGGTGGTGGATAGGAAAAATTGGCCTTCAGTGCGAATGGGCACAGATTGTGCCCATTAGAATAACCAGAACAGAAAGAGAACCGAGCGAGGAAGCGGTAACGAAGGTGAAAAAAACGAAAAGACAGGGAGGGTCGTCTTGTAGACTCACTCTGATACTCCAGCGGTGATTTTCTCCGCAAGACGTGCATTCTTAGTAGTTTGTGCTTACTAAACTATCAAGCCTATGTTAGCCTTACATGCCATCTGGGACAGTACTCAGCTTCATCTATGGGCTGAATCTTCTGATCTGCCTGCCACGGTTCCAAAACGAAGAGGACGTCAGCCCAAGAGCCCCCCACTTAGGCCCCACCCATTCTCGCTGAACAATGAATCCTTGGAGGAAGCAGTTGGCAGAGTTTCAGGGAGCTTGATTGCACAAAATGTAGAATCTGGAGCTCTGACTGTGCTGCTGCCGTTTGCTCCAAACGGACCCTTGTCCTCACCTGAATTGATTCGAGAGAACGAAGGTAGTCAGGAGAAAGCGGCCGGATTAGCCCAGTGGAAGGTGGCTACCCTGATCCTCCCCCCAGCTATTGCCCAGGATTTGTTGCTCTCACTGCCAAACAGACCTCCTCATGGAATCGCATTTGGTGCCTCTCTTCGTTTCTGGGCCGAGGTCGCCAAATTCTCACTTGAGCTGATCACCAGACAGCATTTTTTGCCGGGCATCCGGGAGAATAGAGCTGGCAAAAGCGCACATTTCAGAGCCGTCTGGGAGGTAGTGCTCGATGAAGAGGGAGCCGAAAAACTACAACTGCTCTCCGGGGCGATGCCTCCGATCTGCAGGGCTTTTATCCCCCCTGAAGAGGAGGAGACAGGTTCGCCCTCAGAGCTTGTTTTGAACTTTCTCCACCGAACTGTAGACACCTTTGTTCGAGGGTGCCTCTCTTCAGTAACAATCCTTCCCCTGCGTCGGGGCCGTCCTCCTAAGGTTGTTCCCCTGCCGGAATTGTGGCTGAAAGCCCTCTGTTCCGATGACCCAGCCATTCACGCGCCTACCAAAGAAGCAACCACCTTCTCCAAAGAGATAAAAACCTGGCTCCGACAGATCCAACCCGCGGACAGAACAGCTCCGTTCCGCACTTGCTTCAGGCTTGAACCTCCGGAAACAGAAGACATATTTACTGCAAAAACCCGGAGGAGACGCCAAACCTGGTGGGTCAGCTTTCACCTTCAAGCCAACGACGACCGGAGTCTGCTGGTTCCCGCCGAGAAGGTCTGGCAGACCCGTTCTGGTATTCTCACCTTCTTGAAGCGGAGATTTGAAAATCCCCAAGAGCGGTTACTTGCCGACCTGGGGAAAACTGCCCGCCTTTTTCCTGCCATCGAAGAAAGTCTAAAAACGGCCAGTCCTGTAGGACTGGCATTAGACACCAACGGTGCTTACACCTTCCTCCGACAGTCCGCACCCCTTTTAGAGCAGAGTGGGTTTGGCGTCTTGCTGCCATCCTGGTGGCAGAAACCCGCTGTTCGCCTTGGCGTAAAGCTGAAGGTAAAACCTAAACCGGAGAGTAACACAACCGGGGCAGGACTCATGGGGGTGGGCGGGATCGTCAATTACAACTGGCAGGTTGCCTTAGGGGACCAGACCCTTTCCCCTGAGGAGTTCGAGAAACTCGCTGCCTTGAAGGTACCGTTGGTTCGGGTTCGGGGTCAGTGGGTAGAACTTAACCCGGCGGAGATTGAAGCGGCTATCGCCTTTTTTAAGGAGAGGCACAGCGAAGGGGAAATGGCACTGAGTGAGGCGATGCGTCTGGGCCTGGGCCAGGAGCGCTCCGAAGTCGGTCTTCCCGTCGTTGGCATCGAAGCTGCAGGTTGGATTGAAGATCTGTTGAACAGGGTCTCTGGCGATCTGAAAATCACCGTCTTGAAATCCCCTCGAACCTTCCGGGGAAGGCTTCGTCCCTATCAGATTAAAGGTTTTTCCTGGCTGGTTTTTCTCAAGCAGTTTGGGTTTGGAGCCTGTCTTGCTGATGATATGGGCCTAGGCAAGACAATCCAGTTCATCGCCCTGATGCTCCAGGAACGGATAACCAGACGACAAAAGCTGAAGCCGACGCTTCTGATCTGCCCCACTTCTATAGTAGGAAACTGGCACAGGGAGATCGAACGCTTCGGTCCTTCCCTTAAGGTGATGATTCACCACGGCACAGATAGACTATCAGGCAGGGCATTTGAGAAGAAGGTCAAGAAGCACGACCTGGTTATCAGCACCTACGCCTTAGGTCACCGTGATAAGGAGCTGTTTTCTGCTGTTCACTGGCAGTGCGTGGCGCTTGACGAGGCCCAAAACATCAAGAACCCGGCAGCGAAACAGACTCAGGCCATC
Source organism: Candidatus Latescibacterota bacterium (assembly GCA_030669445.1). GTDB lineage: Bacteria > Latescibacterota > MVCY01 > MVCY01 > MVCY01 > MVCY01. The sequence continues at coordinate 5,859 of DAOVDP010000033.1, forward strand.
AGGAAGATTCGCGCCAACTACCGGGTTGCCCTGACCGGTACACCTGTAGAAAACCGGCTGTCAGAACTGTGGTCGATTATGGAATTTCTTAACCCAGGCTACTTAGGTTCTGCAAAGGATTTCCGAACCCGGTTTGCCGTTCCTATTGAGAGATATCGCAACCGAGGACAGGCCGAAACCCTCAAACATTTGATTCAGCCGTTCGTCCTTCGGCGGATGAAAACCGACCCCACCATCATCAATGACCTGCCGGAGAAGATGGAGATGAAGGTCTTCTGCAACCTCACCGGTGAACAGGCCTCTCTGTACCAGGCCGTGGTGGATGAGATGATGGAGAAGATCGAAGACTCTGAGGGGATCGAGCGCAAGGGTCTGGTGCTCTCCACATTGATGAAGCTCAAACAGGTCTGTAACCACCCGGCTCAGTTTGTTCGTGACAGAAGTACGCTGCCAGGGCGTTCCGGCAAGCTCACCCGTCTGGTGGAGATGTTGGAAGAGGTGCTGGAAGAAGACAACAAGGCGCTGATTTTCACCCAGTTTGCCGAGATGGGAGTGATGCTTCGCCATCACCTTCAGGAGGCCACTGGAGTGGAGACGCTATTTCTTCACGGTGGAACTCCCAGAAAACAGCGAGATAGAATGGTCCAGCGCTTCCAGGCCGACCGCCACGGTCCGCCGCTTTTTGTCCTCTCACTCAAGGCCGGTGGCCTCGGCCTCAACCTGACTGCAGCTAACCAGGTCTTTCATTTCGACCGCTGGTGGAATCCAGCAGTGGAAAACCAGGCCACCGACAGGGCCTTCCGGATCGGACAGAAGAAAAATGTGCAGGTCTACAAATTCGTTTGCATCGGGACTCTGGAAGAGCGGATTGATCAAATGATCGAGCAAAAAAAAGAGTTAGCAGAGAGCATCATCGGCACCGGCGAAGCCTGGCTCACCGAGATGTCCACAGAACAGTTGAAAGAGATATTCACCCTGAGCAGAGAGGCAGTGGGAGAATAAGGGTCTCACCGCAAAGACGCAAAGGGCAACTGTCCGTTTTTCTGATTCTTAATCACTGATCGTTGTATTTTTTCGAATATTGAAGTTCTTCTTTGCGATCTTTGCGTCTTTGCGATGAGAAAAGAAAAAAGGAGACATTTATGTCACGATGGGATAACTACTGGGGTCACTATTCTCCGGCTGTGCCGAGAGAGGTCAAAAATGGCATCAAGACCAAGAGCCAGCGCGGGCAAATCGGCGAGACCTGGTGGTCTAAGCGCTGGATTTCTGTGCTGGAATCGTTCAATATGGGGGCGAGACTGACCCGAGGCCGTTCTTATGCCCGCAGGGGACAAGTAGTCTCCATTGACATTGAGAAGGGTGTTGTCTCTGCTAAGGTTCAAGGCACACGACCCAGGCCCTATTCTGTCAGCATCCGACTGGACCCTCTCTCAGAGAAAGATTGGGAGAGAGTGACAAACACTATGGCTTCCCAGGCGATCTTTGCGGCCAGGTTGCTCTCCGGTGAGATGCCCCAGAACATCGAGGAGGCCTTCGGTCAGGCCAAGACCTCGCTTTTTCCCACTTCGATTAAAGAACTTCACACCGACTGTTCCTGCCCCGATTGGGCCAATCCTTGCAAACACATCGCTGCAGTCTACTACCTGTTGGCAGAGCATTTCGACCAGGATCCCTTCCTGATCTTCAAATTGCGAGGCAAAACGAAGGATGAGATCATCCAGGTGCTCCGAGAAAAGCGTGCTGCAGCACTGCCGGAAGAAATAACATCTGAAAAAGAAGAAATCACCGGAGAGGGAATCTCTCCGTTGGAAGAATGTCTCGACACCTTCTGGGAAGCAGGCGAGGCGCTGGACTCCTTTTCAGTGGATCCTACCCCACCTGAGCTGGAGAACGCCATACTCAAAAGACTGGGAGATAGTCCTTTCACCGTCGGAAGGCAGAACATCGCCTCTCTTCTGGCAAAGGCTTACAGTGTGGTAGGCAAGGCTGCGCTGCAGAAAGCCAGAGGTGAGATGTAGAGGAGCACTCCAGGGTTTGGTTTTGTGTTTTTGAGAAACCATACACTGAACAACACTGAAAATCACCGAGGAAAGGTTAGAATCAGGATATTGAATTCGGTGAATTTCGGTGACCTCCGGTGTTCAATTAAGAGGTGCATAACTGCACTCTTAGCACTCATTCACAAAATTATCTTGACGTAAGCAGCAAAATTGGCTATTTTAGTTTCAATGAAATATCAATTTATAAGTTGTAGTTGTAGGTTGGATTGAGGAACGAAACCCAACAATTCATCTATATTATGTTCTCCGTAATATCAATTTAGGGAGGTGATTACAGTGAAGACAGTGACGATTCCTGTTAAGCAAGGGAGACTTCTTCTTGACCAGGAACTTCTTAAGGAAGCTGGGATAGAGGGCAGTTCGGAGGTAGCAGTGGAAAAGGGACGGATTGTTATTTTACCTTTGCTCAGCAAGGAGGCTAAAGAGGCCCTTTTGAGATTTGGCAAAGATGCCCCAGAGGGAAGATGGGATAGAGCCTCGGAGCAGCACGATGAGTATCTTTACAGGAGAAAACAATGATATTTGTGGATACCAGTGCTTGGATCGCTATGTGGAACAGAAGAGACGAGAACCATCAAACCGCTTTAGAATTTAAGGATAAAATAACATCCTCTGGGCGTCCCCTTCTGACAAGCAATTATGTGTTAGACGAAACATATACATTACTTCTGTTGAATGTGGGATACAAAGGAACAATTGAGTTTAAGCACCATTTTGAGGAGCTTCGGGACTTAGGTGCAGTGGCTGTGTACTTTGTAAGCGAGGAGGTAGAAGCAGAGGCCTGGGAAATATTCGAGAGGTTCAATTTGGATAAGCAATGGTCATTTACTGACTGCACAAGCAAGGCGATAATGGAAAGAGAAGGCTTGACAGAGATCTTCGCCTTTGACCGCCACTTCGACCAGATGGGGTTTGTGAGGAGTCCTTGACAGCACTCGGTAATAGGTGCTCGTTGTTGGGTTAGTTAGTAGTTGTAGGTTAGATTGAGGGATAAAATCCAACAATTCATTGAGACGTGCCAATGCGATACCTTTTGTTGGGTTCGCTGTGCTTAACCAACCCACAAAAGCTCGGTTTGCCGGGCCAAGAAGACTGAGTTCTGTGATGTGGAGCGACAGAAAGCATAAAGTAACCAGGAGGTAAATATGAGTGCTGACATTAAACAGACTCTCTACCAGGCGATAGACCAGCTTCCAGAGAAAAAACTTGAGCAGATTCTGGAGTTCGTGAAGCTGATTAGAACCAGTGATGAGGGGGTGGAAGACGAAATGCTAACACAAAGGATAAAAGACGAATTAGAGGGCGACTACCTAACAGTGAGGGAGGCAAGGGAGTACCTCCAGGACTTGCGAGATGTGGAAGATAGTCATTAACGGAAGCGTTGCATTAGTTATAGATGCCTATTATAATTAGAGAAACAGGCACATTCAATAATATCATTGTCAACTATCAAATGACAACAGGAAAAGTTTGATAATGTGGAAATGGTCAAAGACAATCTTGGCATCTGGAAGGTTTGTCATGACAGCGTCGATGTAGGCTGGAGACATATCTATGGCTACTGCATCGATCCTGGCCCTTGAACTTTTAAGTCTCCTCCAGAAGGGCTTCAGACTATTTGCCCCTTTGCCCTCGCCCACAAATACAACAGCTCCGCTGTGAAGATCCAGTAGGATGGTGAGATATTTATGGTTTCTGCCAATAGAGATCTCGT
>DAOVDP010000202.1 GCA_030669445.1 Candidatus Latescibacterota bacterium
ACCCTGGTTCCGAATTTCTGCTTCAAGTACTCAGAAAATTTATAATAACACATAAAGCTATCTTCCTCAGCCTTGTTTCTTTCGTAAGGAGTCCGACAGAAGGGATGTCCTATGGAAGCAAGCTACAGTGGATTATACACAATGGATCCAGAAAAAGCAAGGGGAAAAAGCGAAAAGGCAAACTCCCTCTGTTCGTTCCTGAGATCTTGCTGGCAGGTTTCTGTTTTTGCGGAGGCTGGAGGGAGATCATTTCACCCGGGTACCGGGGGGGGATAAAAAAGGATTGCTTTGAGAAAGGAAAAAATGTATCTTATCACAGGTTAGAATTAAAATATTTTCCCCTAAGCAGAAGGAATGACATTTGGCTGGGAAGAAAGCAGTGGGGCTACTCTCAGGAGGGCTGGATAGCATCCTTGCCTTCCGATTAATGCTGGACCAGGGTTTTGAAGTAATCGTAGTGAATTTCTCTACGCCGTTTCTGACTGAGACCGGGGGGTACTCTCAGTTGAAACAAATGTGCGATGAATTGGGGGTGGAACTGAAGAAAGTTGTAGTTGGGAGGGAGTACATTGAGATGATCAAGAACCCGCAGCACGGCTACGGGAAAGGACTTAACCCCTGTGTTGACTGCCGGATATTCATGCTCTGCCGAGCCAGGCAGATTATGGAAGAGCTGGGAGCTGAGTTCGTCTTCACCGGTGAGGTTTTGGGCCAGCGTCCGATGTCTCAACGACGGGATACAATGAGGATAGTAGAAAGAGACAGCGAACTGGAGGGCAGACTTCTTCGCCCCCTGTGTGCTCAACTGATGGAACCTACCATCCCAGAGCAACAGGGAATAGTGGACAGAGAGAAACTCTTAGCAATAAGTGGCAGATCCCGGAAAACACAGATGCGATTAGCCAAACAGTGGGGTATAAACGACTATCCATCTCCCGCTGGAGGGTGTCTGCTCACAGACAGCGAATTTTCCCGCCGGCTAAAAGACCTGTTTGAACACCGTCAGGATTCGGCAGGAAATATCGAGCTTCTGCGTCTGGGTAGACACTTTCGTCTGAGTCAGCAAGCGAAGTTGGTCTGTGGAAGAAATGCGGAGGAGAACGACAAACTGAGCCGGCTGGTTTCAGATGAGGACTTGAAATTAGGGGTCAAGGGGGGCAGAAGCACCCTGGCAGTTGTGATCGGTTCGCCAGAGCCCTCCGCTATCCAGACAGCCGCTCGCATCTGCGCCCGATACAGCCACCAGAGAGAGCTGCCCCAGGTAGAGGTGGAATTCCGGAAAATGCATGGGGACGAAGCCAATGCTATAGTGGTACAACCTATGTCCGATCAGGAACTGGAACAAATAAGGATATAAAACGAAGGTAAGAACAGATGATCAAAGCGGTGATCTTCGATTTGGACAATACCTTAGTTGATTTTATGCGAATGAAGGAGGCCGCCATCGATGCGGCAGTCGATGCTATGGTAGACGCCGGGTTGAGGATGTCGAAACAAGAGGCCAAAGAGGAGATTTACAAGATTTATGAGGAAGAGGGGATAGAATACCAGAGGGTCTTTGACCGTTTCTTAAACGAACAACTGGGCGACATCAACTACAAGATTCATGCCGCTGCCATCGTTGCCTATCGGAAGGCCAGAGAGGCGGCCCTGGTACTTTATCCGCATGTCACTATGACTTTAACCGGGTTGGTGAAGCGGGGGATAAAGCTGGCGGTTCTCTCCGATGCCCCACGACTTCAGGCCTGGCTAAGACTCTGCTCTCTGCAGTTGCATCATATCTTCGATTTTGTCCTCACCTTTGAAGACACGGGTGTCCACAAGCCCAGTGAAATCCCATTCAGAAAAGTCCTCTCTCTGCTCAAAGTCGCCCCCTCGGAGGCATTAATGGTGGGTGACTGGCCAGAGAGAGATATGGT
>DAOVDP010000194.1 GCA_030669445.1 Candidatus Latescibacterota bacterium
CTTAATTTCAGCGTTCTCTGTTAGATGGTTCTTGATTCTTGTCCTTTCATTGCTCAGTTCAGGATGTGCACTCAGGGAGAAACTCTACTACGCTGCCCCAACTCTTCTTCCCGAGACAGAACGGGAGATGAAAAATCCTGGTTTCTGGATAAGCCGGCATCCTTCTCCAGATAAGATTGTTCTCAAGCCTACCGAAATAGAAAGCTTGAATTTCTACGTTGAGAATGAGCTTGAGTTGACAAAAGATGTTACCAAGCTTGATTCCCTGCTCTCAGGCGAAAAATTGGTTTCCCTTTTGGAGAACAGGTTAGACCGCTTTTCCAAAGGAGAGTTTTATCTGAGAGATACAAGAGAAGTAGATCCCGTATTCTACCAGAGAATTATGAAAAATATGAATCTCAGGGCAATCCCTTCTGAAATTCAAGCACAGTTCGGTCTGATTGTCCATTATGCCAACCAGCGCATTTTCCCAACAAGAAAGGGCCTATTTGCAAAACCCAAGGATATTGATTTCGATGAATTGCAGAATAGTGCCCTTGATATCGGAACACCCTTGGCGGTTTTACATAAAAGCTCAGATGGCAAATGGTACTATGTCATAAACTCACGGAGCTCCGGCTGGGTGGAAACGAAGAAAATCGCTTTGTGTACCTTGAAAGAATTGAGAGACTTCCTTAGCCGGTCACCTTTTGTCATAACTACCAAAGCAAAGGTAGGGATCTTTCTAAATTCTTCTTTAACTGAATATTATGACTATGCGAGAATGGGAGTAAAGCTTCCTCTTTCCCAGGAAAATGACCCCAAGGTAATCCAAGTCATCCTTCCTTTTCGCAAGAAAGATGGAACTTTATCTCATAGGGCAGGCTATATCAAGAAGAGCGATGTTTGTGAGGGATATTTGCCCTATACTGCCAGAAATATTATTCAGCAGGCATTTGAGCTTCTTAACGCACCGTACGGTTGGGGGGGAATGTATGGGGAACAGGATTGCTCCAGATTCATTCAGGAAGTCTTTGCTACTGTGGGAATAGCTTTGCCAAGAAATTCATCAGCTCAAAGACAGGTGGGGCTCCTGATTGGAGATTTCGATGAGTATGCCACCGAAGGGGAAAGGCTTGATGTTCTTATCAGCAAAGCGACTGGAGGAATTACACTTTTGTACTTAAGAGGACATATAATGCTGTTTCTCGGAATGTTAGGTGATCGTCCTTATGCAATACACGCAATTTGGGCCTATCGTGAAAAGGTTTGGTACAGAGATATTATCCGTCTTGTAAATCGCGTAGCCATAACAGACCTCTCCTTGGGAAAGGGTTCAAAAAAAGGGTCTCTTCTTGAGAGACTCATTACAATCAGAATCATCTCAAACCGTCAAAGATGAGTGCTTCCAGTAGACAGGAAAAAGTCACCGCAATTCCGACACGGCCTGGAAATCATCTTTCAACTTCGGATAAAGGCCTTTGAATACCTGGTAGTACTCCTGATATCTTCTGACATTTTCCTCTATAGGATAGGTTGGAGGGCTATAGGTTATTGTCTTCTGACAAGCAGCCTCAACACTTTCGTAGATTCCGGTTCCTACCCCGGCGATCAGAGCTGCTCCGAAGGCAGCCTGTTCAGGAACCTCTGCCGTGGTCAGTTCCATGTCGTAAACATCTGCCTGTATCTGTCTCCACAAAGTGCTTCTCGCGCCCCCTCCTGAGGCGATGCCTCGGTGCGGCTCTATCCCCAGCTTCCTCATTATCTCCAGCGAATCCCTCATTGCCAACACCACGCCCTCCATAATTGCCCTTATCAAATGGGCGCGGCTATGGCAAAGGCTAAGGCCGAAGAACATCCCTCTGGCGTTTGGGTCCATATGGGGTGTCCTCTCCCCAATCAGATAGGGAAGGAATAGCAGCCCGTCCGACCCAGCCGGTATCGCGGCTGCCTCTCTATCCAACTCTGCGTAGCTGCCTCCGAAATTATCTCTAAACCAGCGAAGGCAAAGTCCGGCAGAGAGAATAGCACCCATCAAAAACCACTTGCCAGCAACGACATGACAGAAGGTGTGGGTTCTCAACTGCGGATCTACTACCACTTCGTCCAAAGGAGTAACCAATTGTCCTCCGGTACCAATGGTGGAAAGCAGGTCCCCAGGGGCTATAACCCCGTTACCCACGGCTGCAATAGGCTGATCACCTCCCCCAGTTACCACCGGAGTGCCTTCTGCAAGTCCGGTCTCCAAGGCTGCCTGCCGAGTGACACGGCCTGCTACAGCCGTAGATTCGATAACAGGAGGGAAAACTCCGGAGGGCAATCCAAGCTCTTCCAATAG
>DAOVDP010000111.1 GCA_030669445.1 Candidatus Latescibacterota bacterium
TCTCTCTCAAGTCCTATCCTCTCTACTCTGGACAATGCACTGGGCAGGATAACGGTAAAAGTATGCCCAGTATCCACAAACTTCGGCTCTCCACCTCCCTTTTCCACCATCTCTCTGATCATCCTGTCGATGCCAATACCCTGCTCTTCAATATAATGCCAGTGGAATAACACCTTAACCATCTGCGGATTGCGGGAAAAATGCTCGCTGACGATATTCTCAACGGTTATATGACCGGGCAGACCTCCAGGACTCATCACCTCTAACCGGTCATCAAACATCCTTACTTCAATCCTCAAGCCAGCAATCCGGTAATCCCGATGGGCAACGGCATTGATAAGGGCCTCTCTCACCGGAAACTCCGGATATTCCAGCACCTCCTCACGAACCAATCCCTTGATCACTCCACCCTTTCGCATCTCCTCCCAAACGATTTCCCAGGCTCTCTCCACCGTCCTGGTCAAAGGACCATGGATGTCCTCACACCTCATGTAGCCAGGCAGATTGCCCGGTCCGGTTCCCGGCTCAGTGCCTGCAAAACGGACAAAGGTGATCCCACTTTGGACGAGGAACTGCCCTGGAGCCTTGCCAAACAGAAGAATTCCTGCAACCGTAGGGACATAACGTTCCTCTTCGGAAGTCACTAACCCCAACCCTCTTAGAAGTTCAACCTTGGTGAGATGAAGCTTCTGATGAAGGCGTTCCTCCCTCCTGGCAATGTATTCATCTATGACGTCGTCATCAAAATCATCGAGGCTGGCATTCCTCACCTGTTCCTCTTCGTGAGAAATCATGCTCTTTGAGGAAGACAGTTGAAGGATCTGGTCCCCAAGCAACCTTTTATCCTGCGTCCCCACCCTTAGCAAAACGCGACCATCGACATGACTGTGAAGTTTATGACTTGAGGGAATAGAGAGGATTCCCACTGTCTTGTTGGCTTTCCCCAGAAGTTCAATCTTTATCAGAACCTCAGGGCTGCAACATTCCCTCGCTGCATTCATCAACTTATCCCTATTCCCGCTGGTTGCGCGAAAGCCGGTTATGGCCCCGTCGTCGTCAACCCCGAGAAGAATCGTTCCCCCATCGGCATTGGCAAAAGCCACGATCGTCTCTGCAATCTTGGAAGGACTTACCCCACCCCGAAAGGCCTTGAACTCAACCAGTTGGCCCTCGCCTTCTTCGATGAGTGCTTTGAGTTCCTCTTTGGTCATATCTTTGTTTGGTTCCTCACACTGGCTCACTTTTTCACCGCCTAATATCTTGATGGCAGATAACTCAAATTGGTTAATAAAAGAGAGGGTTGATACGAGAGAAAGTCATTATAGATAAACTAAAGATATAAGGAGGTTAATTTTTGCCAAGAAAGAAATTTCACCACTCGTTATGAAGCTCTCTTCAGACTCCATTGCCTTCACCTACCGGTTAAGGGTCATCTTTGAATTGTCTTCGTTTTCCATCCTATTTCTTAACATCAGAAGCTTTGACCTTTCCCTCACTGTCTTCACCATTACCCAAACCAAAGCCATCACCAATACTGCCAGGCACAACTTCGAGAATAGATTTCCATAGCGAGTGAAAAAGGTCTCTCCTCTTCTCAACGGCAAAGTATCGACCAAAATTCTGGGGGTGAAGATCGGGGTCGCCCCAGAAACCCTCCCATAAGGGTCAATCAACATCGACACTCCGGTGTTGGCACAGCGGGCGATGGCAATCCGGTTCTCAATGGCCCGGAACACAGCAATTTGAGCATGTTGGTAAGGGCCAGAGGTCCTGCCAAACCAGGCATCGTTGGTGATGTTCACCAGAAACTCCGCCCCTCGAAGGACAAATTGCCTGGTCAGCTCAGGAAATATTGACTCAAAACAGATCAACACCGAAAACCTCCCCTTGGGGTGCTGAAAGACCGTAAACCGTTTGCCCACTGAGAAGTCACCAGCCCTGAGGGCGATCTTCTTTAGAAATTGAAACCTGTCCGAAAACGGCACCCGTTCGCTTCCGGGAACAAGATGCATCTTGTCGTAACTTTGAACCTCCCTTTCTCCCGGCATGAACAGGAAGGCAGAATTGTAGAATCTTCTCGTCTGGAAGTCATAGTCCGGTGAACCGGTAAAGATGGGAGTTTTGACCGAGTCACAGAAGCTGTAGAGTCTCCGCCGATACCTTCCCTGACGCATAAGATAGCAGGGCGTTGCTGTCTCCGGCCAGATAATCAAGTCGGGTCGATGGGGACAGACTCTGAGGGTCAGCTGCTCTAAAGCAGCGAAACTGATGGGAAGTCCCTCTGGTCCCCATTTAATGTCCACGGGAATGCTGGGCTGGATTATGGCCACGTCAATCTCCCCCTTCAATCGCTCCCTGGGAATCACCCTCCTGCCATAAATATAGGGCAAAACGAACAACAAAATTAGAACAACCAGAATGGAAAAAAGCCTCCCCCCTACCCTGATCCTTTTGAGACTGATCTGCCGGAATAGATTGTAAAAACAGGTGTTGATGGTTAGTATCCAAAAGGAAACCCCGTAGACGCCGGTTATTGAGGCAAACTGAATCAGCGGAGTATATTCCGTCTGGGTGTTGCCCAGGAAAGTCCAGGGGAAGGCGAGCTGTCCAAAGGAATGGAGGTATTCGATCCCTGTCCACAGGAAAGGAGCCAACAGAAGACCTTTTATGCCCCAGGCTCGGGTAACCAAATTGAGCAGCAGGGCAAATAGCATAAAAAACAGGGAGAGATAAAAGACGGAGAAAAGTCCCCCAGCAATGGTAGCCCAACAGATCCAGTAGACTGTACCGGCATTGAACACTAAACCAGCGACAAATCCATAAAGAAGGGCATCTTTGTGGTCACTCTGAGGGAAAACCATAAAAAAGGGGATAAGCGCCCCGTAGGCTATGAATCCAAATCTCAGAGGCGGAAAGGCCAGAGCCAGCAGTGCCCCGGAGGCCACTGAGAGAATAAGGTTTCGCCTCTGCATATATACAATTCCTCAAATCATTTCTAACCACGAATGAACACGAATCAACACAAATCTATCGATATAGTTCAAAGATATTCGTGAACATTCGTGTGAATTCGTGGTCAAATGTTTTTCGCTGTCATTTCTAAGTGGCGCATTTCACATTGGCAAGATCAATGATAAATATACCTCTTTTTCCCTGAAAGTCAAGCTGCACTTAACTCAGGAATACCTCCCCTCTCTGTCCAAATGCACAGGGAATTCACAGCGCAGCGGAGCTGCAACCCAAGAAACTAACCGCGAATTACGCGGATTTCACGGATTCTAAAACAAAAACCATGTCAAAAAAGGTTTCGCGGGTTTGTAGTACAGAAGAACATCCGGGAGACAACATTGCCCTTGACAGAACAGACAGAATTATTTATTTTGCATCGAAGCTCACCTGAGTGCTAAGAGGTCAATCAGGGTTAACAGACATGAAAATCGCATCTTACGACATTCTGGTCATCGGCGGTGGGCCGGCTGGATTGATGGCGGCCCGAAAAACTTCCCAGAAAGGGGTCAAAACCTTACTGGTTGAAAAAGAGAAACAGTTCGGCCTGAAGGTCTGTGGTGAAGCTGCATCTACCGCCACCTTGACCCAAGCAGAGCTGTTTCCCTCAGAGAGTTTTATCTGCAGCAGAGAAATAAACCGGGTGTTGGTCTACCCTCCTCAAGAGGAGAAAAAAGTGGAGATTTACGCTGGAGGCATCGGATACAGCGGAGGCTATATCCTCAATAAGATGGCATTCTTAGAGGAGATGGGCAGATTAGCCCTCCAGGAGGGGACAGAAATATGGATGGTGGCTGTAGCTAACCAACTGGTCCGCCACGATGGGCTATTCAGATGTACAATCGGCACTGCAGAAGGGGTTCAACTGGTGGAGGCAAAGCTGGTGATAGGCTGTGACGGGATGAATTCTTTGGTAGCCAGAAGCTTCTTTAACCGAGAAGGCTACCGACGGATCTCCTGCCTGCAGTACGAAATGGCCAACTGTCATTTGGCTGACCCGACGAGACTGGAGATATTTATCGGTAATAATGTTGCCCCAGGGGGTTATGTGTGGATCTTCCCTAAGGGAGAAGGTCTGGCCAATGTGGGCATTGGGACTCAGGGTGCGCCGGCCAGAAAGTGTTTAGACAAATTCATCGAGACCCATCCCCAGCGGTTTCAAAAAGCTCGGGTTCTGAGTATGGGAGCTGCACCGGTGCCCATAGGAGGGCAAATAGAGGAATTAGTTCAGGATGGCTTGATGTTATGTGGAGATGCGGCCGGACAGGTGATACCGCTCACCGGGGCGGGAATACACTCTGCCATTGCCGCCGGCAGAATAGCCGGACAGGTAGCCGCAGAAGCCCTGATAGAAGGCAATATATCGCGCGAGAAACTCTCTGCCTATCCAGAGCAATTCAATGAGACTTGGGGTAAACGCATAACCGACAGTCTCAAGGCCCAGCAATTAATTGTGAAGCTCTCCGATCAGGAGCTGAACCAGCTTGCCGACATATTCACTGGCCAGGACATTGTAGACCTGGCCAACGGCTTCAATTTGGCTCGCGTAGGCATCAAACTGCTTAAGTATCCCACCTTTGCCGCTAAAGTCGCCAGAGCACTGCTATGAAACCAGAGGGGGAGAGACGGAGCAAGGGAGCGGGGGAGAAAAGGCTCCCCACTTCCCATTTCCCACTTCAAACTTCCCACTTCCTGCTTCCTATTTTCCACTTCCTACTTCCCACTCAACCACCATGATTACCATCGTCGACTACGGAATGGGCAACCTTCGCAGCGTGCAGAAGGGATTCGAGAGGGTCGGGCACGAGGCGGTCGTCACCGGTGACCCGGCCGAGGTCGACGCCGCGGGGACGGTGGTCCT
>DAOVDP010000006.1 GCA_030669445.1 Candidatus Latescibacterota bacterium
CTTAGCTGGGCAACGGCTTCAGTAGCCCAGTCGAGGGCCAGTTATAACCCTCTTGTGCCAACAGGGCCTCATATAATAGCTGAAGCTCTCGATCCAACCTTGATTAAGTGGTATCTCCCCCAGGAGTTGTATCGTGAATACGGATGGAAAAGTTGGGAATACACCAATTACGCTAAGGAGTGGTTCTCACGGTACACGGATGTCGCACTGGAGGGGAGCAGGTTTTACGATCTTTATGGCAATTACGTTACCAAAGGTTGGAAGGTCTACGATTGGACAGAAAACCAGCCTGCGCAACAGGGAAGCCAGATGCGAAAAGCACCTCAATACAAAAAATGGTTTGGCAATGTTGTCGTCTCCTCTGCCTCAAAAGGCCAATTCTACACTGCCTTAACTGCCGGGGATGTGATCAGGACAACGATGACCCCTCTCACCTTTTCCAAGCCGAGCTTCAATGGACTCCAGTGGGACTTTCTGACAGATAAGTATGGATTTACAATGTTGGCCTCGCGCATAAGCGATCCCACTGTAGCTGTGACGGAGGAGTATTCTCCTGGCTCAGATTTGACAGGCGCTACAGTCCTGTATGGTTTCAGAGGGACAGTCCAATTAGGAGGCTTTGCGACCTTAGGGGCAACTTATGTGAACGCCCACAATACTAACATGGCGCTGGATCTGAGGAGTAGTTCGTTTAAGGGTGTTTTGACCGAAGCCCAGCACGTTGGTAGTGGTTTCATAGATAAAATTGTCATTAGGCTTTCGGATGATTCTCCTGAAGATGGGGGGGGAGCCGTGCTATTCTCTGAAAAAATCTTTATTGATAGCGGAAATGGGCAAGGGCTTGTGCTTGCGGATATCAAGCCTACAATCACGGGTGGTGCTCTGGTTGGGGGGCTTTGGCAGGCAAATGGACCTGAGGCCATCGAGCTCACCTATGATATCAAGCGGGATTTTGCAGGTGGGGATTACAGGTTTATCAAAAACGTAGTATTCGATCTCTGGCTGGCAAATGATTACAAGGTTGAAATAAAATCCAACCTCCAAACCAACGTACGTGCTGAACAGGTATACCTGTTGGTGACCAGGGCTCCAGGGAACGTAAAGGATGGTTCAAATCAGAAGTCTGTTCGGTTCCAGTACGGTTTGCCAACAGGAAACGAGATCTACGGAGTAACTCTTGAGATAGACGATTTGGCAGGGTTTAACCTTCGTGCTGAGTACGATATCAACAGGAGGTTCAGGCGATTTCCCAATCGCAACTACCTGAAGCATCCTGTGGCCACGGATAAGTCCGATGCCTTCTATGTAGTAGCATCACAGACAATTTACCCTCTGTTTCTCTACGGCGAGGTCTTTAGTATGGATAAAAGTTATAGCACAACAGCCTTTATCTGCGACCAAGGAGGATTCATTGACTATGAGAACGATGCGGGGTATCTGTTCGAATTCGTTGATGACAACGATGATCAGGACAGGTTTCCGGATTGGGACCGCAAAAACGTCAATCAGCGCGCCGAGCCCGGTGGGTATGATGTTGCAGTATTTCCTGGTTTGGATGAAAACAATGACTTAGTGTCCGATTTTAACCAGAATGATAACTTGTATCCTGACTATAAAGAGCCGTTTCTGAAATATAATGTCGACCCACCAGAATTTCTGTTCGGAATGGATATGAATAACAATACAGTGGTCGACAGGTTTGAAAATGATAATGAAGCGGACTATCTTTACAAAAAAGATCATCGTGGATATAACGTCTACACTGGTGTAGAGATCGTCCCGGGTATCAGGCTCACCGTTGGTCATCTGAATGAATGGTTACTCAGCAAGGATAAGAAGAGCCGCGCCAGTTATGGGGTGTTTACCTTGCAGAGAGATTATGCAGGGCTGGGAAGGCTTCAGATCTTCAATACGGCGAAGATGGCCAAGGATGACATTCCTGATAACCTGTATCAATGGGTGCAACCGCCTCTTTCCAGGGGCATGACGCAGAAGTTTGATGATCCTCTTATTGCCCAGGATACGTTCATAAATAGTGCTTATCTCAGGTTTGACTACACCCAAATTCCCCATCTCAATTTCATCAACAAGTTCAAATACGAGACCTACGATCAGCGGGGTGCCCAGAGTGATAGGCTGCGTAACAGCGAATCTCTCGGAATCATCAATAAGGCCGACTACTCACTGAGGCTGAGGAAGCAGATACTGCTTATGCCCAAATGGAAGAGCATGTACTACTACCATACCCCTGCTGAAAGAACTGAGCTTAAGAAAAAGGAACTTTCGGAGATACTCTCCTTAATGCTGAAATACTGGCTTTCCAAGGGCACTTGGCTTGAACTGGGCTATGAGGGGACCTGGTTCACTAATTTCATCGATATGCCACCCAGCCCGCCTGCGGATTTTGTGGATGACTATAAAGGCAACGTTCTGGCCATGCAGTTCTCCAATCTATCCGATTATCTGGGCTACAAGCTCAACAGCAAGATTGGCTTCCGCTGGGAGAGGCTCAGTTTTGAATACACTACAGAGACCAACACGGTCATCTTTGTCAGATTATATGCAGGTGTGGGATATTAACCCTTTGTTTGTCCCAAAAAAGGACAAGCCCTGTTAAATAGACCCTACTTAACAGGACAAGCTGTTTCGAGAGCGGCGACGTTCTCCGCTGTTCAGTCACATCAAAACAAAAAAAATCCGTAGACCCCAAGAGTGATCGCTGGCATACTCAAAGCCTCTTTAGCTGACTGGAAGGTTGTCTTCACTTTGACTAACTCCTAAGAGGTTAACAAAAATTTCTTGACATTCTCTGAAAACGGTGTTATAATTTTGATAGCTGAAAATTAAGGAACACTTTTTGGTAATCTTAAGGAGTGGCAGATTTCGGCTCTTAAAAGGAGGAAGTTAAGATGAGAACGAAGTTAATGTTGAACTTATGCTTTGTCCTTTTTCCCTTATTCATCGTGGGCTGCGGCTATCATTATTTCGCAGGGGATCTGATCCCGCAGTCTGAGACCATCCAGGCAGCAAAAATGGTGGTGCGTGATGATAGGAGCGTCGCTTATGTCCACGAGAGGCTGGAGATCAGTCTCAGGCCGGTGACGGATGAGGAACTGAACAGGAAGTGGCCTGAGGCCTCAAACATGGGAATAAAATCCACCAATCCTTATACCTACGGCAATTGGAAGGATCCGGTGACAAACCATACCCCCAGACGGTTCGGTGTGTTTTTGCTGAAAGTGAAAAACTACACCTACCCGAAGGTCCAGGTTGACCCCGCAAAGGTGAAGATTGTCTCCCAAAACGGGCGCGAATATTCATCTTTGAGTATGTTAGAGTTGGAGGAATATTATTATCCCTACGTGAGGGGATATGCTGGGGTCGCCCACAACAGGTTTGAGGCCAGAAAGGATATTCTGAGGGCAACCCTCTATGCCGGGGATGTGATCTTCAGCGGACAGGAGAGCGAAGGTTATGTGGTGTTCCCTCAGCTTCATCCTGATGTTAGAGAAATTGCTGTGTTTATCAATGATGTGGTTTTGCGGTTTAATATATTGGACGAACCCGTAGAGACTACCGATCTGGTTTCCCGGTTCCATAGGGATGTTTATAAAGCTCGGCAGCCTCGCAGTTAAAAAATAAGGATGGGGTAGCTTAGAACTAACCCAAAATATAAACATAATACACAAAAGGGGGGGGTGAGTATGAAAAGGTTATTAAGTATTTTGGTTGTGGGCGCTTGCTGCTGGTTTATTTTATCCGGAACTGAAGTGCAGGCAGCGTTTGAGGACATTGGTATCGGGGCAAGGCCGACCTCTATGGGGGGCAGTTTTGTCGCCGTGGCCGATGATGCTAACGCCATATTTTTGAACCCTTCGGGATTGGCCAGGCTTTCTCGACCAGAGCTGACCAGTATGTACGCTAAGCTTTTCCCTAATATAGGGGACAACTTAGCGCAGGGGCTGTTTGGCTATGTTCAACCTCTGGGAGCACTGGGCACTTTGGGTTTAGGATGGCAAAGCCTGATGAGCGATGTGTGGGATGAGAATACAGTGATGCTCTCTTATGCACGCAAACTCATGCGGAACATGGCGTTGGGAGCAAATCTTAAGGCTATGCGCTGGGATGCAGAGTTGGCGGCCGGTGATCCCTTAGGTAGTTCTCTCTCTAAGATGACTTTCGGTGTCGATGCCGGATTGCTGTGGTCTCCGGCGTGGAATCTCACCCTTGGAGCATTCATCAGGAACCTAAACCAACCCAACATCGCCCATGATTCCTCTTTGGGAGGAGATTTGCCTATGGAGATCCACGTTGGGTTAGGATACCGTTTCCCAATGATGGTGGTATCTGCTGAGTTTGTAAACACCGATGGGAGAAAAAAACTGCTGGTAGGTGCCGAGAGGAGCTTAGCTGCTACTGGACTTTCACTTAGAGTGGGTGGAAACTGGAATTCTCTGGAGAAACAGAGCGAATTTGGACAAGGCAACGTTGGTTTAGGCTACAGACTGGCTAAACTTAAATTCGACTACAGCTATATATATTATGCTCAGCTCACTGACACAGGCGGAGCTCATCGCTTTTCCATAGGATATAAGTTTTAGCTGTTTTGTTGTGCCCCAGTGTGAAGAGAGAAAAAATCTCCCTCTCGTTTGTTATTCTGAAAGAGAGGGAGATTTCTTTTTGGTCTCATATCTTCAAAGCATAAATGCTGATTCGTGAAAATTCACCGAGATTGATTTCAGCCAAAAGGAGCACACAGGCAAATAGTGTTAATAAAAGGAGTTGAAAGTGCGTAGAGACAATAATGCGGCTGCACAGAAAGACCAGTACGAGCCTTATATTTCGCCAGAGCAGTCAATCCCTGAATTCACCTTGACTTCCTTAGTCATGGGGGTGGTGTTGGGGATTATCTTCGGAGCTGCTAATGCCTACTTGGGGTTGAAGGTGGGGATGACGGTGAGTGCCTCTATCCCAGTGGCGGTCATCTCAATGGGTATATTGCGAGGTATGCTTAAAAAAGGCACGATATTAGAGAACAATATGGTACAAACCGTAGGCTCGGCAGGGGAATCCTTGGCCGCAGGGGTGATCTTTACCGTTCCGGCGCTGATCATCTGGGGACTGGAACCACGGGTTACCAAAATCTTTCTAATCTCTCTCATCGGTGGGTGTCTGGGGGTGCTGTTTATGATCCCCTTGCGGAAGTTCCTTATAGTTAAAGAACACAGAACTCTCCCTTATCCCGAAGGGACAGCCTGTGCGAAGGTTCTGATGGCAGGTGATGTAGGTGGGGTAAAGGCTAAAACAGTATTCTTGGGTGTAGGAATAGGGGCGATATACAAGTTTCTTATGGGAGGGTTCGGCCTGTGGGAAGAACATCCGGCCTGGAACCTGATTAAAAAGGTGAATATGAAAGTAGGAATCGACGCTATGCCCGCTCTGTTGGGTGTTGGCTACATAATCGGACCCAGAATAGCGGCATATCTGTTCGCTGGGGGAGCTTTGGGTTGGTTAGTTTTCATCCCAGTCATTACATTTGTGGGGAGGGGGATTGAACATCCTATTTTTCCAGCCACCACCCTGATATCGGAGATGGGACCCGAGCAGATATGGAACAACTATATCAGGTACATAGGAGCAGGAGCTGTCTGCCTGGGTGGAATCGCCAGTCTCATCAAAGCGACCCCCACTATCTGGGAATCTCTCAGATTGGGATTCAAAAAACTAAGTCAGGGGACCTCGGGCGAGACCGAGAGTCTCAGGACCCAGAGGGATATCCCGATGACAATACTGATAATAGGAGCTTTGGCCTCCGCCGTCATCTTAGCGGTGATTCCTCAGGTGCCGGTCAAATTGATAGGGGCAGTGT
Source organism: Candidatus Latescibacterota bacterium (assembly GCA_030669445.1). Lineage (GTDB taxonomy): Bacteria > Latescibacterota > MVCY01 > MVCY01 > MVCY01 > MVCY01. Next base: position 5,870 of record DAOVDP010000006.1, read on the forward strand.
TGGTGGTGATATTCAGTTTCTTCTTTGTCACCGTCTCCTCACGGATAGTGGGACTGGTGGGCAGCTCTTCCAATCCTGCCTCTGGGATGACCATCGCCACTCTGTTGGCCACCAGCCTTATATTGCTGAAGTTGGGATGGACAGGCCAGGCGGGGATGGTGGCTGCCCTGAGCGTAGGGGCAGTGGTCTGCGTTGCCATCTGTATTGCGGGAGATACCTCTCAGGACTTGAAGACAGGCTATTTGGTGGGGGCAACACCAATGAAGCAGCAGGTTGGCGAGTTCTTAGGGGTAATAACGGCTGCCTCTGTTGTCGGCTGGACTGTGTTGATCCTTCATAGGGGATATGGCATAGGCTCGGCTGAGTTGCCTGCTCCCCAGGCCACCCTTATGTCGATGGTGGTCAAGGGAGTGATGACCGGGGCAGTTCCCTGGCTCTTTGTCTTCATAGGAATGGCTACTGCCTTAGTAGTTGAGTTGATGAAGATCCCTTCCTTGCCTTTTGCAGTGGGACTCTATTTACCCATAGAGCTGTCCACCCCGATTATTATCGGGGGCATCCTGCGAGGTATTGTCCAGAGAAAAACCGTAGGTCTCCCCTCACTTGAATACCAAGAGAAAGGAGTGCTCTACAGCTCTGGTATGATTGCCGGAGATGCACTTGTGGGGATTCTGTTGGCGGTCTTTGCCTGGCAAGGGATCAATCTTCAGTTTGCCAAAGGTTGGATGGGACCCTTCTCCAGATGGGGAACACTGCTGATTTTCGCCTTGTTGAGTGCCTCCCTGTGGCGGGTTTCGTTGGGCAAAGACTCTGGTCTGCGAGGATTTCGTCTAAAATCGTAAAAGCGGAAAAGCTAAAGCTGAGCGATTAAACCGCAAAGTCCGCAGAGGATGTCACTGCAGCAGGCAAGATAGTTACCTAACCAATGGTGCTATCTCGCAACAACCCTTGTGGAATAAAGGATTGCAGGCGCATGTTTGTAGGGGCAGACCTCCGTGCCTGCCCTGATCTTGATATTATTTGGGCAACCACGGAGGGTTACCCCTACAAGAGACCTGTACGAATGCTGATTTAGCAAGATCCTTGCCCACCAGCAAATAGCACCAAGATTACATAAAATGGTCATCGTACGTTCTTCCTTTCCAGGAGAGCTGGCGTTTTCCTAACAGAACGAGTGTACCTACCATTGACTGATAAAACAATTGGAAGGGAAACATAAGGGGAGAGTATTTGAGCAGGTCTTTTCTCTTCAGGCGAACGATACTCCGGAAGAGAATCAAAAAGTCGGATAGACTTGTCACCAGAAAGACTGCGGCTGCAAGCCGGAGGTAGTCTCCTCTCAGTGGGGATAACAGAAGAAGGGTGATAACCAAGATCCGGGAGCAGAAAACGGTCACCAGAACGAACTGCCCGAAGCGGGAAATTATCTTCAGGCCTGCAAGTGTCCATCTTTTCCTTTGACTAAGAAATTCTGGGAAGGTCTTCGCCGGGGAGGTAGTTGTTGTCTGGGCTGGCTCGGCGATAAATCGAATACGCCAGCGATGTGTATCGTGAATAGCCTTCAACAGAGCCAGATCCTCGTTAAGCGTGAACCCTATCCTCTGGTATCTGCCCACCTCTTCATAGGCCTTCCGCCGGAATCCCAGGTTTTTCCCCATGGCACTGGTCGGTTTTCCTATGCCAGTTGCTCCCCAGCCAATGGTGAGCAAGTAGAGCAGGTCCAGACACTGTAGTTTGGCAAACAGACCCTTTGCCTCCAAAAGTGTGAATCCGGCGACTAACCCTACCTCTGGGGAGAAGAGTGCGGCTGTTTTGCTTATCCATTCTGAGGGCGTTGTGCAGTTGGCATCGGTGGTCAGGATAATCTCACCTCTGGAGCCTTCAATCCCCACCGCCAGGGCGTGCTGTTTTCCAGGGAGATCCTCAGGAGGCGATTTGACTTGAAGTAGATGGACTTTCGGGAAACGGGCGGTGTAGGTTCTGACAATCTCAGCGGTACAGTCCTCTGAGCAATCATCCACCACAAATATGTCAAATTTGTCCCCTGGATAGTTCTGAGCCAGAAGAGAATCTAAACACCTGCCAATGTTTGTCTGCTCGTCCTTCGCCGCAATTACAATTGACACGAAAGGCCACTGTGTCTTCTCTTTTCCCTCTCTTCTCTCCCTAAACGTACCCCACAAAAAGAGAATAGCCAGAGAGAAATACAAGGTTCCCAAAATCACTGCTGCTATTGTGAACATATCATCTGCTCCAGTGATACGAAGCTAAAGCCTCTCTGTTTTCCAATCTCAATAATCAGCTCTAAGGCGGCAGGAAGTTTTGGGGTCCTGTCGTGCAGCACAATGATTGCACCGTTGAACAAACAGGAAAGAGTGACTGCAACGATTTCTTGGGGGGTTTTTGCCTTCCAGTCCCAGGGCAGAGCAGACCAGATCACTACCTGATATCCCATTTCACTGGCTATTTTAAGAGCTCGCCAGTCCATTTGGCCATAAGGAGGGCGGAAGAATCTCGGAGAACTGCCGGTAGCCCTGGTTATGGCTTTCTCGGCGTGTTTAATCTCTTGATATATAAGTCGCCTCGATTTCAGTATCAGGCGAGTGTGGTTGTAGGTGTGGTTGCCAATAGTGTGAGCCCCTGCGGCTATCTGAGCGGCGACTTCGGGGTAGTGTTCTACATTTCTGCCCTGAAGGAAAAAAGAGGCCTTCACCCCGAATTTCGCCAGCACATCCAGTAATCTGGGGGTGTTAACCGGATCAGGCCCATCATCAAAGGTGAGAGCAACTCTGGGCAGAATGGGGTCGCCCCTCCAGAGAACAGAGGGAAAAAGACGCTGCGCTATGCGGGGGAATGCTATTTTGATCATTAGCTTGACGTGGTTAGACTACTGGACAGAGTGTTCAAAGAAATGTCAAATGCCAAAATCCGAATACCAAATCAACCTCACAATCCAAATACTAAAAACACAGTAGATAAGGTAGGTCTTGACATTCAGTTATTTGGATTTTATTTGACCTTTGAATTTTGTCATTATAAAGCTATCGACTATTGCCCCATTTTCCTGCCCGTTGCTTCCAACTGAACCTGCCAAAGAACCCCAAGATTGAAACCAACACAATGTATGGGATATGGAGAATTTCGGCCAGCGGAAAAAAAGGGAGAAGGTCCCGGCGATGAAACAGGATGCACCCGGTCCAGACAACGGTCAAATCCGCCGCTGCTTTCAAGGAGAAACAGATAAGTGGGACGGGGAACTGGGAGAAGAGATGGATAGAAAAGGGAAGGGAAAAGAGCATCAAGCAGAAATAGAAAAAGATCACTGCCAATAACGCAACCAGCCATTTCTGGGGATAGTGGGCACATTTCGACGCCCAACGTGCTCGTTGCTGGAGGAAGAGGCCAATGTTATCGGCCGGTTGAGTCTGCACATAAGTTTCCGGTACGGTAGCGAAGGTAACCTTCCAAGGCGTTTTCCTATGGATAGCTTGCATCAAAATGTCGTCATCGCCGGAAACCAACCGTTTTCCTTTCCCGAATCCTCCTGTTTGTTCGAACGCCTCTCTGCGGTAAGCAAGGTTACTCCCACTGCAGGTGGCAGGGATTCCCGCGCCAATTGCCCCGGCCCCTGCGGCCACAATACCAAGGAACTCCAGCGACTGCAATCTATGGAACAGAGAACGCTCCTCTGTTCGAGAGAACTCTGTGCGCCCTGTAACCATTCCCACGGCGGGAGAGAAATAGCTAACCATTCCCTTAATCCAGGCGGAAGGCACGACGCAATCGCCATCGGTGGTGAAAATAAGTTCGCCCCGGCTATATCTTATGCCCATCTCTATTGCTGCCTTCTTGCCCTTAGTGACAGATCCTTTGGTACTTAACAGCTGGACATTCTCTCCTAGGTAAGATTGAGCCATCTCGATAGTGCGGTCGCTGGAGTGGTCATCAACTACGATGATCTCCAAGAGTTTTCTGGGGTAATCCTGTTTTGCAAGTGAATCCAGGCATCTGCCGATATTCTGTTCCTCATTTCTCACCGGAATAATAATGGAGACAGAGAAGGTGAGGTCTTTCTGTCTGGGGATTGCCGACAGGCGAAATAGCCCCAGTAGAGTCACCAACAGCGCAGTAGCGTAGCCAACTGTGAAAAGAACAATCATTATAGAGAGCATCCTAAGAAACATTTCCTTCTCCAAAGTGGATCTTTTTGTGAGTATTTCCCATCGGTATAAAATACTACTTCTGGTTTGAATCTGCAAGGGAAAATACTGAATAATAAGCAGGTTTAGAGATTATGAGATTTATATTGACTTAACCTAAGGTGACAATTATATTGTTAATTCCATTGGTAGTGCATAGGAGCAAGAGTTCAGTCCCAGGTTAAGCGTTGTTTTCCTTAAGTCTGTCCGCTCTTAGCTAGTATGCGGGAGAATATTTAATCCGCTTTGCAAGGAGATTTCAATGGAGGCGGTTGTGATTAAATCCCCTGGGAAGGCAGAGTTTACCCAGGTAGAAGACCCATCTGTTGGCCCCCAAGAGGTCGCCATCGCCGTTAAGGCAGCGGGATTGTGTGGTACTGATCTTCACATCTACCAAGGAGAATTTCCTGCCTCCTTGCCTCTGATTCCAGGGCACGAGTTTGCGGGAGAGGTGATCGAGATAGGACCGGAGGTTACCACTGTTTCTGTGGGCGACCGGGTTACGGTAGACCCTACTGTGCCCTGCAGGAGATGTCCCTTCTGCAAGAGTCATAAGGAGCATTTCTGCCGTCAGTTCAAGGCATACGGGGTTAGTCTGCCCGGCGGATTTGCCCAGAAAGTGGTAGTTAAGGAGGAAAATGTCTACTCTATTGGTGGGCTTTCTTACGAGCAAGGGGCGCTGATAGAACCTTTAGCCTGCGTCCTTCACGGGATGGAGATAGTGGGAGTAGATCCGGGGGAAGAAGTCCTCATTTTTGGAGCAGGGCCTATTGGTCTGTTGTTGGCTCAGGCATGCAAGATAAAAGGCGCCTCTATATTGGCGGCGGCGGATTTATTTCAGGAGAAACTGGATTTTGCCCAAAGCCTGGGCGTGGACGAAACCTTCTGCAACAGTCCAGCATTGCCTAAACAGGTAGCGGAAAGGGGTAAATTCGACCTGGTCATCGATGCCACCGGTATTCCTCAGGTAGTGGAGGCACTACCCAAGTATGTCAAGGATGGAGGTAGAGTCCTCTACTTCGGTGTTTGTCCCCAGGGGACTCAGATCAACCTGGATCCGTTCGATGTCTACCGCCGAGAGTTGAAGATATTTGGCACCTTCAGCCTGCTGGCCAACTTTCTGCCAGCAATTAGCTTGGTTAAAAAAGGCAGGATGAATGTTGAAGCAGTGATTTCCCATAAATTGGCTCTAAGTGAAATTAAACAAGCCCTTGAATTGATGAGGGACAGAGATTCGCGGAAGATTCTTCTGTTTCCCGGTGAGCTGGGATGACGTTTCAAAAGTAACATTGTGAGTTATCCTGTCATTTCACAATTGCGAGGAGCACTTCGCCATCGCTCAGCACAGGCTTCGCGACGAAACAATCTCCTTATTTTAGAGGAATTGAGATTGCTTCGCTGTCGCTCGCAATGACGAATTATTGCGGCCTTATTTATAATTTGCGGACACAAAAATACTGGGAGGGGAACGATGAGGATTCTGGTCACCGGTGGTGCCGGATTCATAGGTTCACATCTATGTGAGTTCCTACTGAATAAAGGCCATCAGGTTATCTGTATGGATAACCTGGTGACGGGGAATGCGGATAACATCGCCCATCTTTTTGGAATCGAAGGATTTGAGTTCATTCGCTACGACGTTACCAACTATGTCTATGTAGCTGGCCAGTTGGACTTTGTGCTTCACTTTGCTAGTCCAGCCAGCCCCATTGACTACCAGCAGTTGCCCATCCAGACGCTGAAAGTGGGGGCGATGGGGACACACAAGACCTTGGGATTGGCCAAGGAGAGGAAAGCAGCCTTTTTGCTGGCCTCCACTTCCGAATGCTACGGGGACCCTCAAGTCCACCCCCAGAGTGAAAACTACTGGGGGAATGTCAATCCGGTTGGTCCTCGGGGGGTTTACGACGAGGCCAAGCGCTATGCAGAGGCGATCACTATGGCCTACCATCGTTATCACGGGGTGGATACCAGAATTGCCCGCATCTTTAATACATTTGGGCCTCGAATGCGAAAAAACGATGGCCGGGCAGTGCCCACATTCATCTGTCAGGCATTAGCCGACCAGGATATTACCATATTTGGCGATGGCTCCCAGACCAGAAGTTTCGGGTACATAACCGACTTAATCGAGGGTATCTATTGCTTGATGCTCTCCGACATCCACACCCCGGTGAATCTGGGAAATCCCCAGGAGATGACTGTGTCAGAGATGGCAAAAACCATCCTGCGACTCACCAATAGCAATAGCAGAATAGTCTTCAGCCCCCTTCCAGAAGATGACCCGAAGGTAAGACAGCCGGACATAAGTAAGGCCAAGAGACTGTTGGGATGGGAGCCTAAGGTGAGTATTGCCGAGGGATTAAACAGAACGATACAGTGGTTCCAGCAATCAATGTGAACAAGGAGGCAGAATCGTTATGAGAATACCGATCTCTCTTTTCCGCCATTCGCCGTTTGAGTCCCTTATGGAGCACTTTCTGGCGGTAGAGACCTGTTTTAACAGGTTCGTTATAGTAGTGAACCGATGGATAGAAGAAGGTGACAAAATGGATTTTGACCACGAGATGGAGGAGATATCCCAATTGGAGTATCAGGCAGACGAGGTAAAGAACGCTCTGCGAGAACATTTGCCCAAGAGTCTATTTATGCCAGTAGACCGGGGGGACATACTGGCTCTTCTGCGGGAACAGGATCAGATTGCCGACTTCTGCCAGGATGCGGTTACTATTCTGGCCTTGCGTCCCACCGAGGTGCCGGAATATCTGAAGCAGGATTTTCGTAATCTGATGGAGAAACTCAAGGAGGTGGTAGAGGCTTACAAATTGTCGATCCAGGAGTTAAAGGATCTGCTGAAGACAGCCTTTGTGAAAGGTGAAGAAGAGAAGATCCATCGGCTAATCAAGCAAGTAGATAAGAAGGAATGGGAGTCGGATAAATTGCAATTTGCCTTGGCAAAGAAAATATACCTTCACGAGAAGGAGTTAGACCCCATCACCATAAATTTCCTCACCCATGTGCTGCTGACCCTGGGCCGGATAGCAGACGCCTGTGAGAACGCCGATGACCGGCTGCGAAGGATTATAGCCCGTTAACCCTGGGAAGATTGGCGCCAGATATGACGCTACTGATTATTGCTATAGTTGCAAGTTTGTACATCGCCTGGAGCATTGGCAGCAATGATGTCGCCAACTCTATGGGCACTTCGGTGGCAGCAGAGTCGCTCAGCTTCAGACAGGCGGTGATAATTGCTGGAGCATTCAACTTTCTGGGTGCAGTCCTGGTTGGGGCACGGGTAGTTAACACCATTCGCAAGGGGATAATTAACCCTAACTTCTTTGCTGATAACCCTTCGCTGTTGGTCTACGGGATGATATCTGCCCTGTTAGCGGCCGCGATGTGGATTACTCTGGCTACTTATCTGCGGATGCCTGTCTCCACTACCCACAGTATTGTAGGCGCCATAGTGGGTTTTGGTTTGATAACCGTCGGCGTCACCGGGATCAAATGGTCAGTGATCCTCTCCATTGTCCTGGGTTGGATGATCTCTCCCCTGTTTGGAGCTTTTGTATCTTTTGTTATTTTCAATATAATCAGATATAAAGTCTTGGCTACCGAGGCACCGCTGCTCTCTTTTAAGAAGATAAGCCCGATATTTGTTGGCCTGACCGGTGTGATCATCACCCTGGCGGTGGTCCACACAGGGATGCGCAATCTACAGCTGAAATTACCTCTGCTTACGATTCTGGGGATTGCCTTGGCAGTGGCTGGCGTATTTGGTCTGGGAGGTTACCTTTTTTTGCGGAGATACACGCCTGAAAGCTCAGTGCAGACGGAGGAGGTAGAGGAGCTTTCTAAACCCCTGCAGGTGATGAGTGCTTCTTACGAAGCCTTTGCCCATGGATCCAATGATGTGGCCAACGCGGTGGGGCCAGTGGCGGCAGTATTCTCTATAATTGCCACCCACACGGTGGACATGAAGACAACCGTCCCGATCTGGATGCTGGCTATAGGTGGGGTTGGCTTAGTGATTGGCATCGCTACCTGGGGGCGCCGGGTGATGGAGACCATAGGCAAACGTATCACCGAGATCACTCCTACGCGAGGGTTTGCCGCCGAGTTCTCTGCCGCTACCACCGTGTTGCTCTGTTCCTGTCTGGGATTACCTGTCTCTACTACCCATGTCTCCGTGGGCACAGTGATGGGAGTGGGTTTTGCCCGAGGGATGGCAGCACTTAACTTGCGGGTTATTCGGGATATAATCCTCTCCTGGCTTCTCACCCTTCCCGTGGCCGCGGGACTGTGCGGCTTGATCTTCAAGATTATGGTTGAGATCAGCCCATAATATTAGTTAATTCGATTCAGTCATTTTTAATAAGGAGGTAGAGAAAATGTCAGCCGAGTTAGAAACAAGACTGCAATACTGCAAGCAAAAGTTGGTTGAACTACGAGACTGTCTTTAACCTGGCTACAAAAGAGACACAGATAGCAGAGTTAGAGCAAAAGACAGCCGAGCCAGATTTCTGGAGTGATGAAAAATCAGCCAGAGAGCTTCTTGAGGGGCTGAATCGCCGGAGAAAATGGGTCTCTGCCTGGAAACAGTTGGAACAGGAGAGGGAAGATCTGGCCACATTGCTCCAATTAGCCCAAGAGGAAGATGATTCTGACACCTTCACTGAGGTGGCCCAGGCACTGGGTCCTTTAGAGAAAAAGATAGAGGAACTTGAGTTCAGGAATACCCTGGGCGGAGAGGACGATCCCCGGGATGCCATTCTCACCATCCACTCTGGGGCTGGCGGCACTGAATCGATGGACTGGACTCAGATGCTGCTCCGGATGTACCTCAGATGGATGGAACGCCAAGATTTCCAATCGGATGTCTTAGATCTTCAGCCCGGTGACGAGGCGGGAATCAAATCGGTCACCGTTGATGTCAGGGGTGAATATGCCTATGGTTATCTCAAAACCGAAGTCGGAGTACATCGACTGGTGAGGATTTCCCCCTTCGACTCCCAGAGCCGACGGCATACCTCTTTCGCCTCAGTCTTCGTTTATTCTCAAGTAAACGAGAAATTTGAAGTCGAAATCAACGAAGCAGATCTCAGGACAGAGACCTTTCGGGCCAGCGGGCCTGGCGGACAAAATGTGAACAAGGTGAACTCGGCGGTGAGAATTACCCATCTGCCCACCGGGATTACTGTTCAGTGCCAGTCGGAGAGATCTCAGCACCAAAACCGAGAGAATGCCATGCGGGTGCTAACTGCTCAGCTATACCAACGTCACAAAGAAGAAGAGGAGCAGAAGAGACTTAAGGAGATAGAAAGCAAAAAGAAGAGCATTGAGTGGGGCAGCCAGATCCGCTCCTATGTTATGCACCCCTATAACTTGGTAAAAGACCACCGCACAGGCACTCAGACAGGGAATGTGCAGGCGGTTATGGACGGAGAGATAGACCAGTTCATCCGTGCCTATCTGCTCCACAGCCAAAGTGCTAAAGATTGATCCATTCGTAAAAAGTCCCTGCTGTTGATTTTCAACGCAAAGACGCCAAGAGGCAAAGAAGGAAGGTATTCTTTAATAATCATATAATTATCTCTCTTGTTTTCTCTCTGCGACTTTGCGTCTCTGCGTTAGATTTTAGACTTCTTACGAGTCAATCAAGATTGATTTTCCAGGAAAACTGTAAAAAAAGAGAGGAGAAACATAAGCTATGGAAAAGATAAGAGTAGGGTTTATTGGGTGTGGTGGCAACGCTCGAGGGCATATAGGAAGAATGCTCACTATGCCAGAGGCAGAGATAGTTGCCCTGGCGGATGTGAGTCAGGATAGCCTGAAAAAAGCCTGGGAGGATTATCCCCAGCTTGAGGAGCTGCCCTCTTTCTCAGATTACCGGCAGATGCTGGAAGGGGCAAAACTGGATGCAGTGGAGATTTCCACCCCTCACACCCTTCATTTCCAACAGACGATGGATTCACTCCTAAAAGGGCTGCATGTGCTGGTGGAGAAGCCAATGGTCTGCACCACTGAGCACGCCCAACAGATTGTGGAAGAGGTGGAAAAAGGCGAGAATGTTTTCCTTGTTTCCTATCAGCGCCATTTTGAGCCTACCTTCCGCTATGTGCGGAACCAGATCAGGACCGGGGAACTGGGCGAAGTGCAGTTCATCTCTGCTTTTCTCTGTCAGGACTGGTACCGGGCACAGAGAGGAACTTGGCGTCAGCAGTTAGCTCTCTCTGGAGGAGGTCAATTGAACGACTCCGGCAGCCACCTTTTGGATATTCTCCTCTGGATGACCGGACTGGAGCCTGACGAGGTCATCGCCTACATCGACAACTTCGACACCGAGGTGGATATCAACTCTGCCTTGAGTGTGAAATTCACCAATGGGGCGATTGGCAATATCTCTGTGCTGGGCAACTCTCCCGGTGGCATTCGGGAAGATATAGAGATATGGGGCTCGAAGGCGGCGGTTCACTATTACAATGGAGATCTCACCTACATCTGCGCCGGTGTCCCTGAACCCTTCCAGCCTACGGGACTTCCCTACCGGTCCAACCCCGACCAGAACTTTATCGATGCCATTTTGGGCAGAGATGAGGTTCAGGCCCCGGTTATCTGCGGCCTTCGAGTAGCCCAACTCACCCAGGCCGCCTGGGAATCCGCCCGAACTGGCCAACCAGTGAAGGTAAAACATTAGGAATTGCCAAAATTGCCTTGAGTTCAAAAATTACCAAAATTAAACTTCAAACAAAAATTGCCAAATTTTTGAAATTTAGGCCAATTTTGAACTTTTTGAAACTGAGGTAAGGAGGAACCGATGGAGATAAAGGTAACACCAGGCGATATTGTCCAGGTAGAAAGCGATGCCCTTATTGTTAATCTCTTTGAAGGAGTCGAGCATCCCGGTGGTGCTACCGGTGCCGTGGACAAGGCCCTTGGCGGGGCCATATCAATGCTAATCAAAGAAGGGGAATTCAAAGGCGAACTGAACCGGACAGCGGCGATTCACTCTCTGGGTAAAATCCCAGCCAAGAAAGTAATAGTTGCAGGTTTAGGAAAATCAGAAGAGTTCACGACTGACAGGATAAGGCAGGTGAGTGCCACCAGCCTGAGGGAAGCAAGGGCACTGGGGGCAAAATCAGTGAGCACCATCGTCCACGGGGCTGGGATTGCAGGCTTTGCCCCCCGAGGTGCATCCCAGGCGCTAACAGAAGGGGCGATATTGGGACTCTACAAATTCGACAAGTATCTGGAAAAGAAAGAGAAAAAAGAGATAGAAGAGTTCCTGGTGGTCGAGTTTGACGAAAAGAAGATCCCCGAGGTGGAAAGAGGAGTAGAGAGGGGCAAGATCTTCGCCCAAGCCCAGAATATGGTCCGGGACTTAGTTAATGAACCCAGCAATCAGATGACCCCTCGGGTGCTTACAGAAAGGGCCAAAGAGGTAACGGAGAGATTCTCCCTGAGGATTGAGGTCTTGGCCGAAGAAGAGCTGCGGAGAATGGGTGCCGAGACTTTCTTAGCAGTGGCTAAAGGCAGTGAGGAACCCTGTCATCTCATTGTGATGCGCTATGAGACGGACCCTCAGGCGGCTACAGTGGCCCTGATCGGCAAGGGCATCACCTTCGATAGTGGAGGAGTCTCTATCAAACCCTCCAAGGGGATGGAGAAGATGAAGGCCGATATGGCAGGTGGGGCGGCAGTGATCGGAGCAATGCAGATTTTGGCCCAGCTTAAGCCCCAGGTGAATGTGCTGGGGATAATCCCAGCCACCGAGAACATGCCCAGTGGCCATGCCCTCAAACCTGGAGATGTGATAAAAAGCCTGGGAGGAAAGAGTATCGAGATAATCTCCACCGATGCCGAAGGCAGGCTGATTTTAGCCGATGCCCTGACCTATGCCCAAAGGCTGGGTGCGGACAAGATCATCGACATAGCTACCCTCACCGGAGGCTGTACCATTGCCCTGGGTAACCTTACCGCTGCCCTGTTAGGATCGGACCAGAAATTGGTAGATCTGCTCATCGACACTTCCCAGGAGACAGGAGAGAGGATGTGGCAACTGCCTCTGTTTGAGGAGTACTTTGACCAGATAAAGAGCGATATTGCTGATGTTAAAAACAGTGGCGGCAGAGAGGCCTCGACCATAACCGGAGGGATGTTTCTGAAACAATTTGTGGACAAAACCCCCTGGGTTCACATTGACATAGCGGGCAAAGAGCTCACCGATAAGCAGAAGGGCTACTTGGTGAAGGGGGCTGCTGGCTATGGAACCAGAACCCTGGCAGCGGCAGTGCTGAAGATATGAAACGCCTGGGAAGAGAAGAGAGATGAATCTGATAGATAGATGGCAGAGTGAAGGCAGAATCCTCAATATCGCTCACCGAGGGGCCTCGGGACGAGCTCCAGAGAACACCCTGGCGGCATTTGGCAAGGCGCTGGAGATTGGCGCAGATGCGATAGAGCTCGATCTGCACCGAACCAGAGATGGCCACTTAGTGGTAATTCACGACGATATGGTAGACCGCACTACCGGCAGCAGAGGTATAGTGGCCGATATGAACCTCAAAGAATTGAAAAGCCTGGATGCTGGTGCTCAGTTTCATCCTGATTTCTCAGGCCAACAAATACCTACTTTTCAGGATGTTATAGAATTAGTTAAGGGAAAGGCTGAGATATGTGCAGAGCTTAAGGTTAAAGGAATTGAGGA
>DAOVDP010000170.1 GCA_030669445.1 Candidatus Latescibacterota bacterium
ATCACTACGGACTATTTCCAACAGCTCTTTCAACTGGTTATTGATATGGAGAGCCTGTGCATCAGCCTTAATTCGTTCCAGATCAACTTTTCCCCATAACGTTACCAGCACACCACGGGCATCGCGGAGGTGTTTTTCCGATCCTGTCTGCCGAAAAGCGAGCAGTTTAGCCAAAACAATGTCTTCCGGTGCAATAAATGCGGCCGAATGACCGGCTTCGTCATATACTAACCGCTGACGACGTTCGAATGCACCCAGGGTGAACGGATCGGAGGGCAGTGGCACAATATCCAGCTTCGCGCCGGTCGTCGGTTGGATGATATTGAACGGGTAGCGACGAGTAAGCGAGTCACGGATTCCTTCCTCGCTGATGTAGTAATCGGGGATGGGGAACGCCTGAACAAGCTTGGTCACATGATGCGCCTGCATATCGGCCACAACATCCACGTCCAGTGTTAAACGCGGTTCGCCGTACAAGATTGCTGCAAATCCGCCCACCACCATGTACGGGATATCAAGACGTTCGAGCACCTCTACGACATAAGTGAAGAGCGCCTTGAGTTCGTACTCTCTAACGGGCTCCACGGTCAGGCCTCCTCGTAAATTGTCGCCCCTGCATACGTCGCACGATGCGCCAATTCAATTCCTTTCCCGACAGTTCGGGATGGATGCGGCGTTCGGATATACGAACTGCATCCAAGGCAAACTGATAGGCCTGAAAAGCCATCTCCAATCGCCGGGCCGGAGTCATCTGCTGCCAGGCGACAATTTGCTGCCGGTTGAGTTGACCCAGCCGTTGGCGGAGAGGCACTATCGAATCGGGAACAGATCTATCTGATGGATTCTGATGCATAGTCACAAATGGCAGCCCTGAAGTTCAGAGGGGATGAGAAACATTTAGCAGGCTTGAGCAAGCGTCTTTGAGCTTCCACATCTTTGGAGATCTCCCATGGCGATTTGTAGGTGAGTTCATCGCCGTAGTCTGTGAGAATATGCTCTTTCAGCCCCAGTATCCTATCATAGTCAGCCAGCTTTTCGACACCCTCAACCTCTTCTTTGATAAATCAGAATAGCATACACTTTAAGTTAATGGAAATATAGCCGACAGTCAAGAAAAATTCTTGCAAGCCAAAATCTTTTCTTCGTAATATTCAAAAGTCGCTCATCGCAGCTCTTAAAATCGTGAGGTAGTGATTTTCCTCTTGACAGGAATGGATTGTGTCATTACTTTTGACTGAACAGTTAGTCAATGACTATGGAGGTCAAATAATATGCAAGGTGAGGAGAACCTCTCTCGCCGGCTGCGAGAGAAAATAGCCCATCGGCAGGAGATACTGGAGGCGGCTAAACGGGTGTTTGCCAGAAAAGGTTTCCACGCCGCCACCGTGGATGAGATCGCCCAGGAAGCAGATTTCAGCAAAGGGGCCATGTATGTCCATTTCGCTAACAAAGAGGATCTGTTTCTCTCTCTGATCCAGGAGAAGACAGAGGAGTTGGGCGAGAGATTGGAGGAGGTTGTTCACAGTGCTGATGACCTGGAGAATAAGGTTAGAAAATTTGTCAAGACCTATCTCGATGCTTTTGACGAGGATAAGGAGTTTTTTCAGATCATAGCCGCCGAGCATCCCCGCTTGACAGCACAGACCCAGGACCGATTGCAACTGAGGTTAAGAGAAAGATATCTTGAGACACTACGGTTAGTTGATGAGATGATGCAGGAAGGCATCCACCAGGGACGATTGAGACAGACAGAACCCCGATTTCTGGGCATAACCTTATTGGGAATAATCCACTCCTTCACCGCTCAATGGCTTCTTCTGGGTAGAAAAGACCCTCTCTCCCGAATGGAATCCTTGATTGTGGAACTGTTTTTTGGAGGAGCAAGGGATAACAGAAAAGTGGGAAGTAGGAAAGGAGAAAAAGATGTTTCACCTTAAAACAGTATCGGCGATTTTCCTCTGTTCGGTTATCCTTGTCAGTCCCGGCGGCGTTCAGGCGCAGTTGAGGCTCACTTTACCGGAAAGCATCCAGATTGCCCTGCGGAAAAGCAAGGTCCTGACAATAGCACAGGAGAGGTTCGAAGAGGCGGAGGCAAAGAGAAAAGAGGTTCGGGCAGGATTTTTGCCTCAGATAAGCAACAGTAGTACCTATACCCGTCTGGATATCGTTCCCTATATGTCTTTATCTAAATTCCCCTTTTCAATGCCGGGCATACCTTCCCGCATCCCGATGGGAGACAGGGATATCTACAGCGTTGCTACCTCTGTGCAGCAGCCTTTGTTTACGGGATTTAAGCTTTCAACCAACTACAAAATGGCCCAGTACTTTGCTGAGGCGGAGAGGTTCAACCTTCAGAGAAGTGAGGCCGAGGTTATCTTCAATGTGGAAAGTGCCTATTGGGCAGTGGTTAAGGCCCAGCAATTTCAGGCAGTGAGCGAGCAGGCAGTCAGACAGATGGAGGCTCACGTTAAAGATTTAGAGAATATGTATCAGGTGGGTATGGTGGCCCGGAACGACCTTCTGCGGGCAAAGGTTCAGCTTTCCAACACTAAACTGATGCGAATAAAAGCAACCAATGCCGTGCAAATGGCCAAGACTGCCTTTTGTAACACCCTGGGAATTGCCTTAGATACAGATATCGGGTTAGATGCCCAATTAGAGCACAAACAGATGCTGGAGATCCCTTTAGAGATGGCAATCCAGACTGCCTTGCGAGAACGCCCTGAACTGAAGGGTATGCACTATAATGTAAAGGCAGCTCAAAAGGCGGTGTCCCTCTTCTCTCGTTCTCGCTGGTTGCCAGATTTGATGTTAATCGGTAACTACAACTACAAAAAACCTAACCGGGAAAACGAGAAAAAGTGGTATAGCAGTTGGGATGTAAC
>DAOVDP010000008.1 GCA_030669445.1 Candidatus Latescibacterota bacterium
CATATTGGCAAGTTAGTTTATGGTAAACCGAGGCTAACCACAAGAGACATATTGATCAAAATGGATGAGTTAGGTATCGAAAAAGCCTGTCTCTTGCCCATCGAAAATCCTGAGGAGACCGACTATTATGTAACCACAGCCCAAGTTATAACCGCTGCCAGGCGACATCCGGACCGGCTTATCCCTTTTTGTAATGTAGACCCTCGGCGCAGGGACCCATCCAGCTTTGATCCCTTGCCTATGATTAAGAACTATGTAGAAAAAGGTTGCCGGGGATTCGGAGAATCGCTGTCGGGACTCTGGGTGGACGATAAGAGGCTCCAGAAGATATACGCTGCCTGCGAGGAATTGGAAATCCCTATCATAATCCACATGGACTGCTACCGGAATCGAGACCAGATAGGTCTGCCCAGGTTGGAAAAGATGCTGCAAAAATTTCCCCAGACTGTTTTCATCGGCCATGCTACCCACTGGTGGAGTGAGATCTCAGCCGAGGTGCTCACAGAAGATGTAGGAGGTTATCCCCAGAGAAAGATAGTCCCCGGCGGTCGGGTCGATTATCTGCTTCAGACCTATCCCAATATCTACGGGGATCTGTCCGCTGGCTCGGGCGACAACGCTATCACCAGAGACAAAGATTTTACCCGCAGTTTCTTAGAACGGAATCAAAACAAGCTGCTTTTCGGAACGGATCTTGTCTACAAGGGACAGCAGATCCCCAATGCAGAACATCTGCGAAATTCCGGCATAAGCAAAGAGGCATTGGATAAAATAGCCTTCAAAAATACCCAGAAACTATTAGGGTTGTGAAAACGAAGCATCCCAGAAGGATCCGAAAAACACCGTGGCGTTTGTTCTACTCTCTGCTTTTTTCACCTCTATTTTCTCCCTTTGCTATAAAATTGCCCATCGGCAGGGCTGCAATCCGGTAGCGGTAAACGGCTCGATGCTGGTTGTGGGGACAGTCTTCAGTTTTCTGTACATACTGGTTACAGCCCAGCTAAGAGCACTTCCCTCCTTGGTGATTCTACTGGGACTATTGGCGGGAGTTTGTTTCTTTATTTCAGTAGCTACCTTCTTCGTAGTGGTCCGAAAAGGAAACCTCTCCATCTCCTGGACGGTGATAGCCCTCTCCATTGTTATCCCGTTGATAGCTTCCGTAATTTTGTGGAAGGAATCCCCCTCTTATAGGCAAATTCTGGGAGCAGTTGGTACGGTGGTGGCCTTGGTGCTTTTGGGAGTGGACCAGGGAAGGACAAGTCCGTCCAGACCAGAATTTGCAACAAAACGAGAGTTCTGGGGCTGGATAGCGATGTTAATCATTGCCTTCCTGGGTACCGGCTTGATAATGCTGTGCAACAAGGCTTTGGTGGAAAATCAGTTAAGCAGCTATATCGTACAGTTCACATTTCTCTACTATCTGGCAGGTACATTGAGCGCCATTCCCTTCCTTTGGCTGAGGCGAGCCTTTCCCCAAAAGGCTGATTTAAAGGTCGGGGCTCTTATGGCCATCAGTGGAGTGGTAAGTTTCATCCTTTTCTTACATGCCCTGCGAGTGTTACCAGGAGTGGTTGTCTTTCCCCTGAGAAGTATAGTGAATATCACCTTGACCGCGGTATTCTCCCTAATACTGTGGCGGGAGAAACTTAGCCCTGTCGGGTGGATAGGACTGATAGTAGCAGCAGGGTCCATCTTTTTTATGCGCTGAATGGGTGAGAAGAAAATGACAGGGAATTGGCATCCGGCAGTTTCAACAGGGCTGCCGGACTCTGCAGGGACATTCAGGTGAGGAAGCTTTTCCTGAACGTCCCTTTTTCACAACTGTCGCTGCCTAAACCAACCTCTCGGTGGAGACAATCGCCTTAAAACCAGTTGACATAATTTCCATCTTTTGGTATATTAGTTCTCGCATTAAATCTTCGCATCTAATAGTACAACGCAACTTAACCCCTTTGTCATTCTGAGCGACTGAAAGGAGCGAAGAATCTCGCTTTAAGTAGTCTATTTAAATACTTGGAGTAGAGATTCTTCGTCACTTCGTTCCTCAGAATGACAAACTCACGTCGTAGTACTAACCCTTTCTCTGAAAACTGTAGATGATCAGAATAGAAAACCTATCATTTCAATACAGATATAAGAATAACTCCTTTAACGCCCTGAATGGCATTGACTTAGAGATCAAAAAGGGTGAGTCGGTGGCGATTATGGGGGCCAATGGTTCGGGCAAGACCACCCTTGCCTGGTGCATCAACGGTCTTCTGTTGCCTAATTCAGGGAAGGTGATGGTGGACGGCCTCTCCACCCATCGGTCAGAACAGATCCCTGCTATCCGCAGGCGAGTGGGAATGGTCTTTCAAAACCCCGACAACCAGATCGTCACCACTACTGTAGAACGGGAGATTGCTTTTGGACTGGAGAACATAGGAATTCCTCCGATCCAGATGCACCAGAGGATCAACTGGGCCTTAAAGCATTTTGATCTGGAGCAATACCGCTATCATTCCCCCCATCGCCTCTCCGGAGGGGAAAAACAACGTTTGGCCATCGCCTCGGTTCTGGCAATGGAACCTAAGTACCTGATTTTAGATGAGCCTACTTCTCTGTTGGATCCAAAGGGCAAAAGAGAGGTAAACCGGATGCTGAAACAGATTCAGGCTGCCGACCCCGTAGGGTGTGAAACCACCCACCGAGCCGGCCAGGTGACTATCATTCACATCACTCAGTCCCCAGAGGAGGCCTTGGAGGCCGACCGCCTAATTGTCCTCTCCCAGGGAAAGATAGTTTTAGACGGTCCCCCTCAAACTGTCTTTGGGCAGTACGATCAGATATGGGCCTTGGGATTAGATCTACCCCTCCAGATGCGGTTAGAAATAGCGAACAACACAGATGAGGGTGACCGGTATCTGGAAAAATTGTTCGATTCCGAAGAGTTAGACAAACCCTCCTCGCAAGGCAAGAGAGAAAAGCCAGTTAAGATTTCTACTCACAATCTATCACACATTTACGACGATGGTCTCCCCACCCACAAGGAGGCACTCTCGAATGTAAGTATAGATATAAAAAAGGGCGAAATTTTGGCTTTGGTCGGCCCTACTGGATCGGGAAAGACCACCTTAGCCCAGCATTTCAACGGACTGCTTAAACCCACCTCTGGCCAGGTGAAGGTTGAGGGAGAAGACCTATGGGATAAGGGGATTGACCTCCAGAAGGTAAGGCAGAAGGTGGGACTTGTCTTTCAGTTTCCGGAGTTTCAACTGTTCGAGGAAAAGGTCGCAGAGGATGTCGCCTTTGGCCCCCGGAATCTGGGAATAGCAGAGGAACAGGTTCAACAAAGAGTGAAGCAGGCACTGGAGGCAGTAGAACTGGATTTTGATGCCTTCGCCCAGAGGTCTCCTGTACACTTAAGCCAGGGGGAGAAGCGACGGGTAGCTATCGCCGGAGTGCTGGCAATGGACCCGGAGGTGATCGTCTTGGATGAGCCTACGGTGGGGCTGGACCCCCGAGGCACCAAACAGATAATAAGAACACTGAAAGCCCTCCACCGTCAGGGGAAAACTGTCGTCATCATATCACACAATATGGATCTGGTGGCCCAGCTTTCCGAAAGAATGACTGTCCTGTCCGAAGGGAGGGTGGTGCTGACGGGTTCACTTAAGGATGTCTTCTCTCATTCTGACTTTATGGTTTCCATTGGACTTGACCTGCCTCGGATAATTAAGATCACAAAAGAGCTTCGCCAACGGAGACAGTTTTCGGCACGACTACCCCAGCCTTCTCTGGTGGCGAATTGACAGAAAGCAATAACAAAGGCAAAGCACCATGCTACGCTACTTAACAGCGGGTGAATCTCACGGCCGCGCCTTGGTGGGCATATTGGAAGGCCTACCAGCCGGGCTGGAGATCAGCGAAGACTACATCAACGATCAACTGAGACGCCGGCAGCAAGGCTACGGCAGAAGCACCAGGCAGCAGATCGAAGCCGACAGGGTGCAAATATTCTCCGGAATTAGGTTTGGCAAAACCCTGGGCAGCCCTGTTGCCCTGTTAATAGAGAACAAGGACTGGCAGAATTGGAAGCAGATAATGGAACCGGAGGGGACACCCAATGGCGAGGAGGTTACCATCCCTCGGCCTGGCCATGCTGATCTTTCCGGTGCTATCAAATACGGCCACTCCGACATCAGGAATGTGCTGGAGCGCTCCAGTGCCAGAGAGACTGCAATGAGGGTTGCCCTCTGCACGCTGGCCAGAAGGCTGTTAGAGGAATTGGAGATCCTGGTGGCCAGCCATGTAATCTCCATAGGTGAGGCAGAAGCCCAGACATCTGTAACCGAGGTGAATACCCTGAGCGAACTGGCCGATCGTTCACCGGTGAGGTGCATCGACCCGGAAGCAGAGAAGACAATGCTGGAGCAAATTGACCGTGCCCAACGGCAGGGCGACTCTCTGGGAGGTGTGTTCGAGGTGATCGTCTCCGGACTGCCGGTGGGATTGGGAAGTTATGTACACTGGGACAGGAAGCTTGATGGCCTCCTGGCCCAGGCGTTGACCAGTATCCAGGCCATAAAGTCAGTGGAGTTCGGGTTGGGATTTAAGGCGGCTAAAGTCCCAGGCTCGGCAGTTCACGACCAGATATACTACGGCGAACAGGGCTATTACCGTGAGACAAACAACGCTGGGGGTATAGAGGGAGGGATGACCAACGGCCAGCCAATTGTCATCCGAGCCGCGATGAAGCCCATTCCCACCCTGACTACCCCTCTCCGGTCTGTAGATACGAAGACAAAGCAGCCAATCCTGGCCCACAGAGAGAGGTCTGATATCTGTGCTGTGCCAGCGGCTTCAGTGGTAGCTGAGGCGGTGGTGGCCTTTACCGTAGCCAACGCCCTGCTGGAAAAATTCGGCGGAGACAACATAGCAGAGCTGAAACAGAGAGTTTCCCAATGGAGAAGAACATCTTTCTGATAGGATTTATGGGCTCCGGAAAGACCAGAGTGGGTCAGGCTCTCGCCAGAAAACTGGGCCGAGTGTTCATCGACACCGACCAAGTGGTGGAACAGCGGGCAGGGAAAAGTATCTTCCAGATATTTGCCCAGCAGGGAGAGGAAGAGTTTCGTCGCTTGGAGCACCTGTGCATCAAAGATGCCTCTCAGAGGAAAAACGCTGTAATTTCCTTAGGTGGTGGGGTCCCTTGCCGTCCTGAAAATCGCAAGATAACCCAACAGGGCATCAGTGTCTATATCTCTGCTCCCCCGGAGATCATCTTCGAAAGAGTGAGGAGAAACGACAAAAGACCTCTTTTAGCCGGTCTCTCGGACACAGGGAAACTGGAGAAGATAAAATCCCTCCTTACCCAGCGAGAGAAATTCTACCACCAAGCCGATATCGTAGTGCAGACAGAAACCGAGGGCTCACCGCAGGAGGTGGCGGAGAACATCATCGAAAAGCTGCGGGGCAATCTGCTCCAGACTATGAGAATTGTGAATGTCGAGTTGAGAGAAAGGAGCTATCCCATCTACATCGGCACCGGGGTCCTTTCTGAGCTGGGAAAGCTTTGCCGTCGACACAGTCTGGGCCGCAGAGTTGCCGTGGTGACCAACCCTACCGTGGCAGAGCTCTACCTTAAGCCCGTGGAACAAAGCTTAGCCGACAACGGTTACAACGTCCTCCCAGTCCTCATTTCCGATGGTGAGCAGTACAAGACCTTAGAGACCGCAGACAGTATCTTTGAATCCCTGATCACGGCAAAACTGGACAGGGATTCGGCCATTATTGCCCTCGGCGGCGGTGTAGTGGGGGATATCGCCGGATTTGTGGCAGCGACCTTCCTGCGAGGCGTCCGTTATCTGCAGGTGCCCACCACCCTTTTGGCCCAGGTGGACTCCAGTGTGGGCGGGAAGGTGGCAGTTAACCACCGCTTGGGGAAAAACCTGATCGGCGCCTTCTACCAACCCCAGTTTGTTCTCATCGACACAGAGGTGCTTAAGACACTGCCCAGACGAGAGCTAAAAGCAGGGATGGTGGAAGTGATTAAGCATGCCCTCATCCGAGATGAAGACCTCTTTGAACACCTTGAGAACAACATCGAGCAGCTATTGGAACTTACTGTCCCGTCTGAGTTCTTAGAGCAGTTGGTGCGAAGAAACTGCCAGATCAAAGCCGAGGTAGTGAGCAAAGATGAACGGGAGCGGGGACTGAGGGCCATCTTGAACTACGGCCACACGGTGGGACACGCCATCGAGGCCATCACCGACTACCGCCGCTATCGGCACGGTGAGGCAGTTCTTCTGGGGATGATCGTAGCTGCTCGCATTGCCTTCCAGATGAAGCTACTTGCAGAGGAGGAAATGAACCGCCAGAACAGGTTGCTGAAAAAGCTGGGATTTCCCCCAAGTCCCCCCGACATTCCCATCCGGGAGATTACGGAGAAGATAGAGTCTGATAAAAAGGTAAGGGAAGGACACTTGCGGTTTGTCTTGCTTAGCCGGATAGGAGAAACTACGGTGAGCGAGCAGGTAGGTCAGAAGCAGATTGAGGAAGGGGTCAAATACCTGCATCGGATTCTAAAGCAGAACTGATAAGGAGGAAAGGTGAAAAAAGACTTGGTTTCCATAGCTGATCTTGCTCCGGAGCAGATCACCGGGCTTCTGGACTTAGCCTTAGAGCTAAAGACCAAATTGAAACAGGGCAAAGCTAAGCCGCTGCTTGCGGGGAAAACCTTAGCGATGATCTTTGAGAAACCTTCGTTGCGAACCCGGGTCACATTTGAAGTGGGGATGTTCCAGTTGGGAGGATATGCTATTTATCTGGGTCCCAATGATATCCAACTGGGAAAGCGAGAGTCCGTGGCCGATGTGGCCCGGAATCTTGGCCGCTGGGTTGACGGGGTGATGGCCCGCACCTTCTCGCACCAGACGATAGTGGAACTGGCTCGAAATGCAGATATTCCTGTGATCAACGGTCTCAGCGACTTAGAACACCCCTGCCAGGTACTTGCCACCGCCCTGAGCCTGCGAGAAAAACGGGGCTCGCTGGATGGACTCAAGGTAGTCTTTGTAGGCGACGGCAATAATGTGGCCAATTCGCTGATGCTCCTTTGCCCTCGCTTAAATATGGATTTTGTGATCGCCTATCCCGAAGGATATGAACCCAACAGGGAACTTACCGAGCAGGCCCAGGCTTTTGCTCAACACCAGGGCACAACGGTCCAGATCCTCCCTGACCCTCACCAGGCAGTGAAAGGAGCTGATCTGATCTACACCGATGTGTGGGCAAGTATGGGACAGGAGACTGAAGCAGAAGAGAGGCGGAAGGTCTTCAGCCCATATCAAGTTAATAAACGACTCTTGGGCTCTGCAAAGTCGGGTTGTTTAGTTACCCACTGTCTGCCAGCCCATCGGGGAGAGGAGATTACCGATGAAGTGCTGGACGGCCCCAATTGCATTGCCTTAGATGAAGCGGAGAACAGACTGCATATCCAGAAGGCAATCTTGGTTGCCCTGATGAGATGAATAAACTTCGCAAATTCAAAGTTAACCGCAAAGGTCGCAGAGAAGCTGCAAGGAACGCAAAGTATGGTTAGATAATTCCATATCCGGAAAATTCATTATGACGTCGGTGTAAATGTGCTGAAATCTTTAAGAAACCCACGATTTCAATCGTGGGTACTGAAACAAAACAGTGCATGTAACCGATTCATCGGTTTTCGCCCAGATACCAGACTGCTGCGAACAAGACTACAGCATAGGGCATCAAAAAGCCTCCGTTATTAAACCGTTAAAACGGTTAGCCGTTTTGTTTACACGCTTTTTAGACCCACGAATAAATTCGTGGGCTGTTAGAAGGTGAAATTCCCAATCTGATCTCTTAGCGAACTCTACCGCCTTCTTTGGGCTCTTTGCGGTTAGACAAAAACATAAGACTCACCAAACTTTGAGAGATGAATAAGATTCTGGCTTTTTTCTTTTTACTTTCCATTCCACTGTTCTTGTGCTCTTGTGCCAAACAGGGTTTTCCCCCTGGTGGGCCGGTCGATAAAACTCCACCTGAAGTGGTATCTACCTCTCCGCTCTGTAACTTCACTGGGGTGAGTCCGGAAACTCAAATAGAGGTTACCTTCAGCAAGAGGATGGAGCGGGAGTCGGTTCAAAAAGCAGTCTACATATCTCCGGTTTTGGAAAGACCGCCAGAGTTGAGCTGGAAAGGCAGGACACTGTTCATAAAATCCCTACAGAGATTCTCTACCGACCGAACCTATGTGGTGACCATTGGGACCGGCGCTCAGGACCAACAAGGCAATCCATTGGCCAAGCCCTACAGCTTTGCCTTCTCCACCGGCAGTCGGATGGACCTCGGGGAAATCAGCGGGAAAGTGACGACTCCTGCTGGGCCCCAGGCGAGGGCCTTTGTGTGGGCATACAGATTAGAGCCGGGAAAAGAGCCTGACCCAGGCAAGGGGAATCCCGACTACATAACTGAAACTGACGGTGAGGGGGATTACTTTCTTCGCTTTCTCTCCCCTGGAGTCTACCGGGTCTTTGCTTTTCTGGACAAAGACGGGGACAGAAAATACGCTCCAGAGCAAGAACCTCTGGCTGTGCCTCCTACAGATGCAACTCTAAGCGACTCGGCAGACTCCGTTCCAATGACCGACCTTTTCCCGGTGGTGCGAGACACTACCCGGCCGCAACTGCCTGCAGTGGAAATACCCGACCAGATTCATCTGGAGGTGCCCCCCTCAGACAGCCTCTCCAATTCTTGGCTCACTACGGCGAGGAAAGACAGTTTAGGCTTTGTCGCCGGAGAGGTGGACGCTGAGGTGCTTGACCCCGAAGCTGAGATCTACCTTAGGTTTCACAAGACCGATGGGGCAGCAGAGTATCGGTTCAAAGCCCCCAGAGAAGGGAAATATTTGACCGGTGGGGTATTACCGGGAACTTATTTCATCTGGACCTTCTGGGACAAAAATGGGAATGGCAAGCAAGACTATGGCAGGCCCTGGCCTTATCAGCCTGCTGAGCCGGTCATCAGCTTTCCCGGCACAGTTGGGGTGCGCTCCCGCTGGACAACGGAGAAAGTAGATTTGAAGTTTTGAGATCCTCTAGTTGATTCCTTCGTAAAAAGTCCCCGCCATTGATTTTCAACGCAAAGACGCCAAGACGCAAAGAAAGAAGATACTCTTTGATAATCTCTGATTTTCTCTCTGCGCCTTTGCGTCTCTGCGTTAGATTTTAGACTTTTTACGAATCAATCATAGTTGGTTTCACACCCCAAAACTACCGAACAGAACATATATTCAAGGAGCGAGAAAAATGGAGAGATTCCTTTCTGAGGCATTGACCTTCAATGATGTTCTACTGGTACCGGCCAAAGCGGAGATACTTCCCAAGGATGTTGACACCACCACCAGGCTGACCAAGAGCATCACCCTCAATATCCCCTTAGTGAGTGCGGCTATGGATACAGTCACCGAGTCCCGTCTGGCTATCGCTATTGCCCGGGAGGGAGGAATTGGTGTCATTCACAAGAATATGTCCATAGAACGCCAAGCTGAGGAAGTGGCCAAGGTGAAGAGGTTTGAAAGCTGGATGATTATGGATCCAGTCACCTTGGCTCCCGGGGAGAAGATTCACCAGGCGTTAGAGGTTATGAAGGGCCACCACATCTCAGGACTGCCAGTGGTGGAACAGGGCAGATTAGTGGGTATCCTTACGAATCGAGATCTGAGGTTCGAGACTGATCTTGACCAGCCGGTCCGCAAGGTAATGACCAAGAAGCTGATCACCGCCCGAAAGAACATCTCTTTAGAGAGGGCAAAGAAGTTGCTTCATCAACATCGGATTGAAAAACTTCCCGTGGTAGATCAGGAGGGGCGTCTGGTAGGATTGATCACGGTGAAGGATATAGAGAAGAAGATTAAGTTCCCGCAGGCCTCACGGGACAGGTTGGGACGGTTGCGGGTGGGGGCAGCAGTGGGTGTTCTCCCCGAGGCGGAACAGCGAAGTAAGGCGCTGACAGAACAGGGGGCGGATGTGATTGTCATAGACACAGCCCACGCCCATTCCCAGGGGGTACTGGAAACGGTTAAATGCTTGAAGGCTAATTACCCGAAGATAGAACTGGTGGTGGGCAACGTTGCCACTCCTGAGGCCACTGAGGAGTTGATTCGTGCCGGAGCCGATGCTGTTAAAGTGGGAATCGGCCCCGGATCAATCTGTACTACTCGGGTGATTGCTGGGGTGGGAGTGCCTCAGATTACCGCTGTGTACAACTGCAGCCGGATGGCGGACAAATATGATGTACCCATAATTTCCGACGGAGGTATCCAATACTCCGGGGATATAACCAAGGCTCTGGCCGCCGGAGCGAGTTTGGCGATGATCGGCAATCTGTTCGCTGGCACCGAAGAAAGTCCAGGGGAAACAGTTGTCTATCAGGGTAGGACCTTCAAGGTCTACCGGGGAATGGGCTCTCTAAGTGCGATGGCCGCTGGCAGCAAGGAACGCTACTTCCAGTTGGAAATGGAGGCCGATAAGCTCGTCCCCGAGGGAATCGAAGGTAGAGTTCCTTACAAGGGTTCTCTCTCCGGATATATATACCAGTTGATTGGTGGTCTGAAAGCAGGGATGGGCTACTGCGGGGTGAAGAATATAGAGGAACTCCGCCATCAGGTGCGATTTGTAAAGGTCACCTCTGCCGGATTTCGGGAGAGTCACCCCCACGATGTAGTCATCACCAATGAGGCACCGAATTATAATTTGATTGAGAGAAAAGAATCCTAAACAAGGGGAAATCGAACACTGAAAAACACCGAAAGGGCACTGAATATTATTTGGTTACTGGTGATCGGTGAACCAGTCACCAATTCTCATTCGTTGTTTCACGAATCTGGGTTAAAAAAAGACTTGACAACCCAGAACAATCCGAGTATACTGTGCAGTGCACAATAAAAAATTTTTGTCTATTTTATTATGCAGTGCGTAAAAACAAAAGTCCGGCTGAATGGGGACATGATAAACCTGACGCGGCTTAGCGGTCTTGAGCAAAGAAGGGGGGTTTATGACTTTATTGGGCGAGATAGGCCGTAAACTGATTCATCTCTCTTCTCTGGCCATTCCCATTGGCTATTTATTTCTGCCCCGGGATTTCGTCTTGAGGGTAATTATCCCTATAGCGGCTGGATCCTTGATATTAGACCTGGCACGCCTGCGAAACCGACTGCTGGGCAAGACATTCCTCAAAGTCTCTAAGCCCTTGCTGAAAAAGGATGAACGGGCCAGGCTAACCGGCTCCACTTATCTGCTTCTGGCCTCGGTAGTCTGTGTATTCTTTTTTCCCAGACCGATTGCCATTGCCGTACTTCTGTTCCTGGCCCTGGGAGACCCGGTGGCTTCTTTTGTAGGTAAAAGAGTTGGCAGAACCCACATCGGCAAAAAAACCCTGGAGGGCTCACTGGCCTGCCTGGGCACTTGCCTGGCGGTGGGATTTATCATTTCTCTCCTGCCTGTTTTCTTGCCCAGTCTATCAAATTTCCACTTGCGACCAGAGATAATATTCACTGGGGCCTTGACAGCCACTGTCGTTGAACTCCTTCCACTTCCCTTAGACGATAATGCGCTTATTCCCATGCTTTCAGGAGCTGCTATGCAAGTCGCGGTTCTTATGTGAGGTAAGAACATTTTCGATCAGGATCGAACCTTAAGGCTATTTCGCTTTTCAGTGCAGTATTGGTTCTCATAATGTTTTGCCACTTTTAAAGAGGCAAGGATGAACATCGCCATTTTCACAGACACTTTTACACCCCAAATAAACGGCATTGTCACCTCCATAAATATCTTCAGAAAAGAACTGACTAATATGGGGCACAATGTCTATGTGGTCGCGCCGAAGGTTAATGGGTACTGCGATAAAACAGACGATATTTTCAGATATTTCTCCATGTCCTATATGTTTCAGCCGCAATATAAGATCGCTTTCCCCTATTCACTGACGGCAGCTAAATTGTCGGATTTGAAGTTGGATATCATTCACGCTCAAACCCCATTCTCAATGGGCCTATTAGCGCTCTATCTGGCCAAGAAAAATCGAGTGCCTCTTGTTTATACCCACCACACGTTCTTTAATGGATATGTACACTACATCCCACTGAATCGGAAACTGCTACAAAAATTGTCAGTGCTCGGGAGCAGAACTTACTGCAATCACTGCACATTGGTAGTAACTCCCTCACAACCTATTAAGGGGCTTCTTGTAGAATATGGAGTCACGGAGAAAATCGTCGTATTGCCCACGGGTATAGACTTAGAATCCTTTACCAACAATAACCTGAATAATAATACCCGACAGAGGTATGGAATATCTAAATCGACCAAATTACTTCTATCTACTGGGCGAATAGGTGAGGAAAAGAACTTAGATTTCTTGCTTAAATCCTTTCGGATAGTTGCAAACAGGATTTCGGATGTCCACCTGATGCTCGTCGGAGACGGCCCCCTGAAGTACGAGCTGATCGCTCTGGCCAAGGAGTTGGACATTGCCCCCAAATTGACTTTTGCCGGTTATTTGCCACGCAGTGAGGTCATTGACTGTTGTGCTTCAGCAGATCTGTTTGTCTTCAGTTCTATGACAGAAACTCAAGGATTAGTGCTTCTTGAAGCAATGGCGGCCGGGACGCCGGTGGTGGCCGTTGATGCCCTGGGAGTTTCTGCCTCGGTTAAGAACAGTGAGGGAGGCTATCTATGCGAGCCTTCAGTAGAAACGTTTGCTGATAAGGTATGTAAGCTACTGACTAATGATTCTTTAAGAAAGGAAAAGGCGGCACAGGCAAGACTAAGGGCTGAGGAGTTATCCTCTGTCAGAATGGCTAAAAGACTTGTTGATTGTTATTCTGAAGCACAGGATCTGTTTAAATCTAAAGTAAATGCGATTTCTGACCAAGATTATGAAAAAGATTAAAATGTGGGAGATGCGGTGAAGGCTGTATAGGAGCAGATAAAAAACAAGGGATAATCTATTGGAACCAAAATTCAAGTCAGTAGGAATAGTAGGCACAGGTTTTTATGTTCCAGAAAAGGTTTTAACTAATTTTTGTTAATGTGGACAGATACGGTAATACTTCAGCGGTTTCTATTCCCATAGCCCTAAGTGAAGCAGTAGAACAGAAAAGGATAAGAAAAGGCGATATTGTTGTTCTGGTTGCCTTTGGCACAGGCTCAGCTTGAGGAGACTGTGTGATCAGGTGGTAAGGAAATGATTTATTGGATCATAAGATATATCACAAAAACATTTCTATCATTCTACAACCGACTTTCTATTGAGGGAAATGAAAACATTGATAATAAAAAGCGATATATTTTTGCAGCAAATCACTTCAGTTTTTTAGATTTATTTATAATGATTGCTATTGTAAAGAATGTCCCAATAGTGGGATTCAAATCAGATTATTTTAATAAAGCAGTTTTGCGGCTACTTTTATCTCTTGTTAATGGTATTCCATTAAAGAGTAATGCCTTATGCAAGGATTCGATTAAACTTATTATAAGAGAAATTACCGAAGGGAAGAGTTTGATAATGTCGCCAGCGGGTAAAATCAGTAAGAATGGAAAATTACAAGAGTTCAAAGACGGTGTAAGTTTCATAGCGTTTAAGACAAAAACACCGGTAGTGCCGGTTGCTATCTTTAATTCGAATAAGGCATTACCTTATGGTAAAATTATTCCTCGCCCTTACAAAATATGGGTAAAAATAGGAAATCCAGTTATAACAGAATCTTTTGATTTTAATAGAGAAAGAATTAAAGGATATACAGAAACGATAAGAAATGAGGTATCCTTACTATTAAACCAGGAGTACAATAATGAAAAATTATTTTGAGGCACTGTTTAATTATGACACGTGGAACCCGATCAATCAGATCGCTTAGAAGTTTGAGACCTTGAACGAAATCTCTCACGTGATGAGCCTCACCGACATTCTGGACATCAAGAAAATGGAAGGGGGGTTGAAAATTGACAAACTTATCCGTAAAGACAGCATTCTTCAGAATATAGAAGAACTTGAAAGGAGAGATAAATCTATAATTAGAGTATATGAATTTGTACACAGATATATCTACTCCAGAATATTGATGATATTGTTCCGACCGTATTTTCGAGAGTATAGGGGTTTTGAGAATATCCCCAGGGCAAAAGGAAATATTATCTTTATCGCCAATCACAACTCCCTTCTGGACTCTTTTTTGCTTACTCCCTACCTGATCCTCAGAACCCAGAAGATCGTGTACATCTTAGGCGATAGGAGGGTATGGAAAAGCAATCCTCTCTACGGTTTCATAAGCAGGATCACAGGCAATGGCATTCTTATGGATAGGGATGATCCAGAGGATGTGAGGAGGGGGTTGCACGATTGTATCAGAAAGTTGAGGGAAGGCGGGGTTGTGCTGATATTTCCGGAGGGGACAAGAGGTATTCCTGATAATATTGCCGAGTTTAAAAGGGGAATATATATGATAGCATTCCGTTCCAGAGCAACTATTGTGCCGGTCTATTTGATGAATGTTGGCCTGCTTTCCTATAAGGGAAAGCGATTCCCAAGCCGCTTCAAAGCACTGTTCAAGCTATCAATAAATGTTGGCTCTGAAATTGGTTATGCTGAATACAGTCCATATAGAAAGAAGCCTGATGAGTTCTGTGAATATCTCAGAGAGAGAGTTTCCCAACTGCGTAATCGAAACATCAGGTGAGATATTTTCTCTAAGAGGAGGAGGAAAAATATGCGGAAATTTGCCGAATTAATTCTTAGGTTCCGTATGGTAATTATCCTGGTAACCGTCAGTATCACCCTATTTCTGGGCTATTCACTCAAAGATCTGAGCATCAACAGCGACATTTTGAGCTATATGCCGCAGGATGATCCCATCGTTGTCCTGTTTAACGAGGTGGGGGATAAATTTGGTGGCAATTCGTTAGCGATGGTGGCCCTGGAGACCGACGATGTGTTCAATTACCAAACCCTCAGCAGAGTGCATACGATCACCGAAACGCTCAAACAGTTGGATGAAGTCTCTCACGTTATGAGCTTGACCGACATTTTGGACATAAAAGAGATCGAAGGGGGTTTGGAGGTCAGTAAGCTCATTGATAAAAAGAACATCCCTCAGAATCCGGAAAGGCTCAAGGAGTTGAGGGAATATACGCTTTCCAAGGAGATGTATCGGGGGAGTCTCGTTTCGGAGGATGGCAAGGTAACGCTTATTATCGCCCGTCTGAAAGAGGGTATGGATAAGATAGCCATCGGACGCCAGATGAAAAAGATCGTTGGAGAAACTCAGGGGAATGAGGAGGTCTATTACGGCGGCATACCCTTTCAAATGGTCTTCTTGGTGGATCTTATTCTGGCGAATTTGAAAAAGTTTCTCCCTCTGGTTTCTCTGTTGGTGATGGCTTCCCTGTATTTCAGTTTCAAAAGTGCTCGTGGGGTCTTTCTCCCTCTGATTACGGTCTTTATCAGCTCGGTGTGGGCTCTGGGAACAATGAGTTTGATGCATATCTCCCTGACCATCGCGTCGCAGGTCGTACCCGTCTTGCTTATTGCCATCGGCAGCGCCTACGGAATCCATATGCTTTCCAGGTATAATGAAGACATCCGCTTAGGAGATGACAAAATGGAAGGCATAAAGCATGCCTTAAGCGAGGTGGGGGGGGCGATATTCTTGGCTGGCATCACCACTCTGATCGGGTTCCTCTCATTTTTGTCCTCCGATTTGAACGTGATTCGGGAATTTGGTGCCAGCACCGCCCTTGGGGTGATGTTCGCTATGATCATTTCGGTGACCTTTTTGCCAGCGGTACTCTCATTGTTGAAGGTCAGAGAAGTCAAAGTGAATCATAGAGGGATAGAAGATAATTGGACCACACGATTTATGGATAAATTGGGAGGGTTCGTCCTCAGGCATGAAAAACTTATCTTAGCTATCAGCGTGGGGGTTGTCTTAGCTTCTCTGGTGGCCATCCCAAGATTGCACAGGGAAGTGAACTATGCGAGTTATTTCGAGAAAGATAGTGAAATCAGACAGGCTCAGGAGATGTTGGAGCAAAAGTTTGGCGGTGCTATACCTATTCAATTGTTGGTCAAAGGGGATTTGAAGAATCCCTTTGTTCTGAAGGAAATGATCCGGTTTGAAAAATACCTGGAAGCCCTGCCCAATGTTAATGATCCCCAATCCATGGCCGACCTCATCTGTGAGATGAACAGAGTGATGAACGGTCATTACACCATTCCTGAAACTAAGCAAGGGGTGGCGAATCTCTGGCTGTTCATCGAGGGCAATGAAGTGCTGGATCAGTTGATCAACAGCGAGGCTACGGAGGGATTGATTCAGGCCAAGCTGGGGACAGTGGATACGAAAAGTCTCATCCCCGTGGTGAATGCGGTTGAGGACTATGTCAAAAACGAACTCCAAACGGAGTTGGTGGAAGTCAAAATCTCCCTCGCTTCGGGTGAATTAACTGAAGCGCTGAAAAGAGAGCGGGTGGAAAGGATTCTCTCTAAGATAAAGTGGGACATTAGGAGCAGAATGGATGAATACCCAACCCCTGATGGGGACTTGAGAAAAGCTATCGCTGAAGTTATGGCCCATCAAGAGAGATTCAATGACGCTGCCATAAGAACAATAGAGGAAAGAATCATCGAATACTTCCACAGTGAGGAAGCGGATGTCGAAATAGAATCAGAAAGCGTTGTGGAAGGTATTGTGCGTGAGATCAGCAAGGAATTGCAGATGAGCAGGCCCAGCGAGGAAGAGATTGTCACGCTTCTAAGAGGGATTGTTCCAAAAAATCTATACGCTGACGAGCCCGAGGTTCTGGAATACGCGGCCGAATCCATAGTGGCGATCATCACCGATGAGGGAAGGTGGGCGAGCGTTAACCAACTCGTTGAGGATTTGAAACCCCTGCTTCCCGAAAACTTGAGGACTGACAGGGA
>DAOVDP010000082.1 GCA_030669445.1 Candidatus Latescibacterota bacterium
AATCAAGGAGTGTATAGTAAATTTGGAGTGTAAAGTCACAGGGGAACTGGACACTGGAGATCACACTGTCTTCGCCGGGGAAATCCTCAACTACTGGGGATCGGAAGACCAGAGGAGAACTCTTCTCTCTATCGGCCGGGAATCAGGCTATGAATTCTTGGGTGGAGGCAAAGGATATAGATTTGGTGCTATCAAGAGATAACCTAATCCGGAAAATCTAACACTGAAAAACACCGAAAAGCACTGGATATTCTCGGTGTTCATTCGGGATTTTTTCTAATCTAGTATAGCGTTTCACTAAAAAGTTGTCATTGCGAGCGTTAGCGAAGCAATCCCGTGGTGTAGTTTGCGAGCCTTCTTAGAGATTGCTTTGTCGCGGAGCCTGTGCTGAGCGATAGCGAAGTGCTCCTCGCAATGACAGCGTAAGGGTTTTGATGAAACGCAATACTAGTCTGGGAAATTGAACACTGAAAAACACCGAAAGGCACTGAGTATTCAGGGTGTTAATTCGGGGTTTTCCGAATCTGGCCTGATCCTATGCGATGATTATTCATAGACTTCAGTACAGAATGCCATTTTTAGACAAAGGGAAAAATGGAAGAACAGAGGGCATCCTCTCTGTCCAAGATGGACACGGCGCGGGCACTGCGCCTGTTTCTTTACATCGGTGTTTTTTGGTCTGCCTATAGTCAGGTGGCCGGGATAGTGACACCGGTATTTACCGGTTTTGCACTCTCTATTTTGAAGGTGAAAGAATCTGCCATAGGTACCATCGCCTCTTTTGCTGCTTTAGCAGGGCTGGCGCAGTTATTCTCCCTCCCTCTCACCAGGAATTTCCGCCGAAAGTCACTGTTTATCATCCGGGTGGGGTTTGCGGAGATCATAACCGTCCTTTCCATCGTTTTTATCCCGCTTATCTTGCCAAAGCATCTGTGGCTTGGCGGGTTGATATTCTTGATAACCGTGGGAACAGTTTTTGGACACTTAGTCTCTCCTGTTTTCCAGAGTTGGTTTGCCACGGCTATTCCCCAGCAAATAAGGGCAAGATACCTCAGTAAGCGCACCATAGTTATTTATACGACGGCAATAATATTTGCCTATGGAGCTGGGCGTTTCCTGGATGCAGTTGGCGGATATAGGGGATTTCTCTGGGTCTTCTGTTTGGGAATGGCAGCAGGAATCGCTGGCTATGTTGTCCTGTTCAAGGTTCCATTTCCTCAGATGAGAAGTTCTCCCGTTAGGGGATTTTTGCCCTCGCTGGTTGGACCGTTCCATAATCGAGATTTCAGACGGTTATTGGTTTTCTATATTACCTGGGTTTTTGCGGTGTGGATAGCCGCCCCCTTTTACACCGTATTTATGCTCAGAAGGATAGAGCTTAGCTATTCGACCATTGCTATTTTGAACAACATCCAGATGGTCTGTTTTATCTTGGGATTGCGTTTCTATGGTGAATTTATTGACCGCTATGGGAACAAGCCCATCTTGCAGATACTGTTAGTGCCCCGGGTGTTGCTTCCGATTATGTGGATATTCAATTCAAAAGAGAACTTCATCCTGTTGCCTGTAGTGATGGCCTTGACCGGTTTTGTGACCTCCGGACTCCTTGTGGCCATTAGTAACTTTCTCTATGGGATGGCACCTCAGGGTGAGGAAAAGACAAGTTTTTTCGCAAGTTGGGCGGCGTCAATCGGCTTAGCCAGTTGTGCAGCCCCGATCATCGGCGGCAGGTTGGTGGAGTGGTTTAAACCGGTTCAGTTCAACATAGGCCCTTTCCCTGTGGGTAACTTGCAGATGGTTTTTCTGGTCAGTGCGATGCTTCTGGTGGTGCCAGTTTTCCTGTTAAGGAATGTTCGGGAGGAGAAGGCTTCCAGTCCAGGGTATGTGTTGGGACAGATACGAAGAGGAAATCCCTTCTCGTTTGCGTATAACTTTTTTCTGTTTTCTCGAGTGAAAGGGGAAGAAAGACGAGCCCGGCATGCCTCCGCTATGGGCAAGTCAAAAAGTCCAATGGCAGTGGAGAAGTTAAAAAAAGCCCTGGATGATCTCAGTCCCCAGGTGAGAAGCGAAGCGGCCAAAGCACTGGGAGAAACCAAGCAAGTTGAGGCCATTCCTCACCTGGCTGCGAAGCTGAACGACAGCGAGTCAGATATCCGGCCCGAGGCAGCACAGGCCTTGGGAAAAATAAGAAGTAAGGAAGGGATTGCCCCGTTATTAAAGGCGTTAGATGACCCGGACATCAGGGTCAGGAACAGCGCTATTATGGCTCTGGCGGATATCGGGGATGAAGAAGTCAAAGAGCACCTCTTCCGACAATTCTCTGCTCCGTTCAACCGGTTTACCTTCCCTAATCTCGTTGAGGCATTGAGCAAGTTAAAAGACCGCAGAATAATTCCCCGAACGATTATGAACTTAGAGCACTACAATTCCCCCGTCATCAGATTACAGATTCTCAATGCTGTCTGCCGGGTATTGGGGGCCAAAAACCAGTTTTATGAGCTTCTTACCCAAGAGGAACTCAAACAGGTCCAACGGGTCAGCAAAATGTTGAGGGATGCTCAGAAACAGATTCTTGCAAATCCAAAGTTTTTGCTCCAGTTTAGACACCAGCTTGCCTCTTCTATAGAAAAGATACGATACAATTTCGAGAATGAGCACCACGATCAGTTTCTGGAGGATGTTGGGGAGTTGTTTTCGATAATTCACTCTCAGGTGGCAGATATCACCAGGTTCTCGATAGATGCCGCATTGGCTATGGATTACATCCGGGCTGTTCAGGATTTCCTTCTCTTGAAAAAGACGGAGGACATAAAACCCCAGGGAGTTATCTTCTTGATATTCTGCCTTAAAGGTTTGGTAGATATCCTGACCGGGAAAATAACACAAAACCATACCCAACGCAAGTCAATAAAGTAATGCACATTATTGATGAGTAACTATTATGATCGCCTTTCGAAAAATTCGAAGCTCATTCCGGCGAGCTATTTTAGTTTACTTATTAGCGATTGTAGGCCCGACCCTGGTGTTCCTCTATCTCGGATTGCAATCAGTGCAGCGTCAACACCAGGCAATCACCAGTCTAACCGTTTCTAATCTTCGCCTCTCCGGAGAAAGGCTGGCAGCGGAACTCGAACGCCGGGTATGGCAACTTGCCAAGACATCCCTTCAAAATGATGAACTATTACAGCTTCAGTTGCCTCCAGGTGATGCCAATTATCCTGAAGAAACTCGACAACTCCGCATGCTCCTGGAAAGGGTTAAAGACCGACACTCGGTTGTGCGCCATTATTTTATTTTGAGAGGCAGTACTGTTATCTTTCCGTTAGTCCGTACCCCTTCGCTCCGGCAACTTGATGACTACATAACTCGCGAAGATCAGGAAGCTGGTAAACGATTTGCGGCACTATTCACCGAAGGAGAAAATCGGGAGTTGCGCCAGCAGCGTCCTAAACAGGCCTTGTCTTTCTATCGCCAGAGCTATGAGATGCCGGTTTCGGAAGGGTCGAAGGCGTTAGCACTGGCACGTGTGGCTCGTTGTTTGCGCAAGGTGAACCAGCTTAAGGCAGCAGAGCGAGCTTACCGTAAGCTGGGGGAACAATTTGGTGACCTGTACGACGGGTTTCATCGGCCCTATGCGCTTGTCGCAGCATTCGAGCTGGATGATTTGGCAAGGATGCAGGGAGAGTCTTCTTCCCAATCTCTCATCGACATCAATCGGGATCTCGTCCAGGGCCGTTGGGAACTGAGCACCGACCAAATCGAATACTCTTTGGCAGCAATTGAGGAGCGTTTAGAAGAACCCATGCCGCAGATGGGCGAATCTGAATATCTCAACCACCTCGAAATGGCAAGTGTCTTGCAAGAGGGCTTTCGTCATTATGGACCGCTGCGCGTGGGCGAGGTGTACGCCTATGCATTCAGCCAAGGCGAAACCAGCTATCAAACCTTCTACAGCCCGCTCCCTGCCGGGCGCGGGACAGATACCTTGGTAGGGTTTGCCGTTGACCTGAATTGGGTAGAAAGCCAGCTTCTGCCACAGTGGAGGAGGGAGTTGGAGGTGGACGACGGTTTTGCCGTGGCACTGAAGGTCGCAAAGATTCCGGCTCCACACCCGAATGATCTTGCGGCGACCGTGTCGTTCACAACCCTTTTTCCGTTCTGGCAATTGTCCATGGCGCCAGCATCGATCGAGGCATGGAAAGCCACCACTCGTCGAGGTATATTGGTCTTTGCAGGGTCTACCATACTTATCTTTTGCGTGCTCATCCTCGGCGTATTTCTCCTGATGCGTGACGTATCACGGGAGTTAAAACTGGGTCGGCTGCGAGCTGATTTCATTAGTTCTGTCTCGCATGAACTGAAAACCCCGCTGACTTTGATTCGGCTCTACGGCGAGACTCTGTTGCACGGCAAACGTTCCCGGGAGAAAGAGCGTAAGAGCTATTATCAGATCATCACCCGCGAAAGTGAACGCTTGAGCCACCTGATTGAGAAGGTGCTGGATTTTTCGCGCATCGACCGGGGCCAAAAGCAGTATAACCTGCAGGAAGGAGACGTTGCTCCCGTTGTGGCGCGCACCGTGGAAGTTTACGGCGAGTATTTGATGCGACAGGGGTTTTCAGTCAAAACCGACCTTGCAGCCCATCTGCCACCGGTGCAATTTGACCCGGACGCCATTTCCGAGGCGATTTTGAATTTGATGGATAACGCGGCAAAGTTTGCCGGAGAATCCAAGTTTGTCGGTGTTCGGCTGCGATCAGATGACAATCAGGTGGTTTTTGAGGTGGAAGATCACGGCATAGGTATCCCGCCCGGTGAACACGAAAAAATCTTCCAGCAGTTCTATCGAGCCCCCGGCAGGACGGGAAAAGGGGGATACGGATTGGGACTCTTTCTCGTCAAGCACATCATGGATGCACACGGTGGAAAGATCGAGCTTGAGAGTGAGCCTGGGTGCGGGAGTCTGTTTCGTTTGATTTTCCCGGTGCGGGAACCCGGCGAAGGAGTGGGAGGGTCTCCTGAACACTAAAGGATCGTCTAAAATTCACTTCCCTGTTACCCTGAGCGAAGCGAAGGGTCTGTCCGCTCAGTAAAGAGATTCTTCGCTGCGCTCAGAATGACAAACGGGCAACTTATTCTTAGACGATCCCTAAGCGTTGACTGTGACCATAAAACAGAGGAAATTCCATGTCTAAAATATTAATCGTTGAGGACGAAGAAGACCTACTGCAGGGCTTGGCAATTAACTTTAGCAACGAGGGTTACCAGGTTTTGAAGGCCACCAGGGGCGACGAGGGTTTGAAACTTGCCATCGAAGAAAATCCGCACCTGATCATCCTCGATGTGATGCTGCCGGAGATGAGCGGCTTTGATGTGTGTCGGGAGCTACGCCAAAAAGGGATAGAGGTGCCCATCATTATGCTGACGGCCAAGTCCGAGGAAATTGATCGCGTCGTGGGACTGGAGATTGGTGCGGATGACTATGTCACCAAACCGTTTAGTTTGCGCGAGTTGCTGGCACGTATTCGGGTGCAACTGCGCCGCCAGCCACCGCACGCCGCCGAACCGATGCCCCGGTACGG
The DNA here is from genome assembly GCA_030669445.1 of Candidatus Latescibacterota bacterium. GTDB lineage: Bacteria > Latescibacterota > MVCY01 > MVCY01 > MVCY01 > MVCY01. The sequence goes on from DAOVDP010000082.1 coordinate 5,583, forward strand.
CTTTGGAGATATAGAGATTGATTTCGAAAAATTCCAGACTACGCGCAAAGGCGAACCCCTGGAGTTGACTGCAAAGGAATACGACATCCTGCGTCTGTTGATCCAGTGCCGCGGTGAAGTGGTAACCCGGGACCGGCTGCTGGACGAGGTATGGGGCTACGAAGCCTATCCCTCCACCCGCACCGTAGACAACCACATCCTCAAGCTGCGCAAGAAACTGGAAGACGATCCCGCCAACCCCAGGTATATCCTCTCGATCTACGGCCAGGGCTACGAGTTCATCGGCTGAGCACGCACTCTCACAGGTGCTAAGCTGACCAGAGATCCCCTTTGAACGCCATGCCTACATGCCTTCTCCCGAAGACAATTCCTTGACCCGAGAAAAG
>DAOVDP010000133.1 GCA_030669445.1 Candidatus Latescibacterota bacterium
TTGAGTGCTATTTCAGGATTTTTAGTGGGTTCGGAATTTCCTCTGGCCAACAAGATGTATCTGAGGGGCAAAGGTAAGGTGGGCCAGGTGGCCGGAATGCTTTACGGTGTCGATCTTTTTGGTTCCTGGTTGGGTGCCCTGGCAGTCTCTGTTGCTTTGGTTCCCGTATTGGGAATATTTCAGACCTGCCTGCTGGTGGCTGCGTTTAAATTGTTCAGTTTTGTGTTAGTGGTTGCCTTGCCCTCGTCAGAATAGGCCGATGAAAAACAGCGGAAAGTCACACTCTCTGTTGGTAAAAACCTCGGTAACCTGTTTCCACGGGTTGATCCAGTTGAAAAAAAAGAAGCTGTAGAACTCGGGCATTCTTCTGAAGCCGTAGTCCTTTGGGGTTGGACACCACCAGCAAGCCCTCTCCTCTGCCTGAATAACCGGCGTCCCACACGGCCGAAATCACTGTGACTCCACAGCGCAGAAGGGAAGAACGAGGCCTGCCCAGGGCGATCACATCCTTAGGAAGATTTACCACCTCGTTGTAGACGACCTTGTATGAACCTGGAGGAAGATCTATCCAGCCGGTCTTTTCAAATCCAAGCCTGGTACATTCCGAGAGTTGTCTATCTCTGTTCTCTAAGCCAATGCGGCCTTTCCCCTCCCAACCCCAGACCTCTTTTACCGTAAGTTCAATCCCGTTTTCCTGGATTTGAAGTTCAGGGATAATCATTTTCTCCACCAGAGGTGGTCTCTGGCGCAACATTTCAGTCAAGGTATTTCTGGAAAGCACACCGCTCATTTGCTCTTCTGCTCTTCCAGCATCTCCGCGATCTTTTTAACCTCCTGGGTTCGGTGCTTGGGACATACCAGCAGGGCTTGTTCTGTCTGTACAATGACTAAGTCTTTGACTCCGATGGTGGCCACTAATCTCCCCGGACAGCGGATAAAACAGCCCTCGGTTTCTATCCCCAGATGGGAAGCCTGCACTACATTGCCATTCTCATCTTGGGACAGAAGCTCACTCAAGGCAGTCCAGGAGCCCACATCGCTCCAGCCGAAATCCCCTGCCAGCACCGCCACTGCTTCGGCCTTCTCCATCACGCCATAATCAATAGAAATCGCTTTAAACTCCTTGTAAACATCTGCGATAACCTGATCCTCTCGCTCAGTGGCCAGTGCCTTCTCTATCTGGGCCAGCCCTTGAGCCAGTGCAGGCATATATTCTTCGATCATTTCTAAGATAGCAGAGGCTTTCCAAAGAAATATGCCGCTGTTCCACAGATAGTTCCCCTGAGCCAGATATTGTTCTGCCCGCTGTCGATCGGGTTTTTCCACAAATTCTTTTACCAAGTAGACCTTTTCTCCCTGGCATCGGCTTGTTGGTTTTCCCCGGTGGATATATCCGTATCCAGTCTCTGGGCCGGTAGGGAGGATTCCAATGGTAACCAATCTGTTCTCTAGACGTGCTACCTCAACTGCTGCCCGGATTACATCGCTGAAGCGTCCCTGGTTACAGATAAAATGGTCAGCCGGAGTAACGAGCATTACCCCGTCGGAGTCGATCTTCCTAATATAGATGGCTGCCAGACCGATACAGGCGGCGGTGTCTCTCCCTTCAGGCTCGGCGATTATGTTCTCTGCCGGAATCTCCGGCAGGTGCTCTCTGACCTGGGTGCTGTACATCTGGTTGGTGACCACTAATATATTTTGTTTAGGCACAATCCCGGAGATCCGCCTCACTGTGAGCTGAAGCATACTTTCCTCTCCCAGGATCTTAAGCAGTGGTTTGGGATGTTCCGGGCAACTCTCCGGCCAGAAGCGTTTTCCTTTGCCTCCAGCCATCACCGCCGCGTACAACCAGGGGACGAGGTCCTGGGGATTCCCCGGTTCAGCCATTTATTCTCCTTTCCAGTTCTTCCTTCAGGGCGTCGATCTTAACCCTTGTCTGTTCCATAGTATCACGGCCTCTGATAGTTACAGTGTCATCCTGGGCAGTCTGGGAATCCACCGTGATGCCGAACGGGGTGCCCACCTCATCCATTCTCCGGTACCGCCTGCCTATGCTGGCGTTCTCGTCATAGAAAACGGCGAAATGAGGCTTGAGCATCTGGTAGATCTGTTGGGCTCGTTCAGGCATGCCGTCCCGTCTCACCAAGGGGAATACCGCGGCTTTAATCGGAGCTAAGCGAGGGTGAAGGTGGAGGATTACCCGTTCAGGTTCTTCATCATAAGCATCGACCAGCACAGTGAGTAGAATACGGGTCAGGCCGGCAGAGGTTTCAATAATATAGGGGGTAAACCGCTGCCGGGTGGACTCATCAAAATAGGAGAGGTCTTTACCCGAGTATTGTGTATGCCGGCCCAAGTCGAAGTCGGTGCGATTGTGAATCCCCTCGATCTCCTTCCAACCGAAGGGAAACTGGTACTCGATGTCCCAGGCTTCCTTAGCATAGAAGACCAGCTCATCCGGCCCGTGCTCACGGAATCGCAGCTTTTCCTGGTTTAACCCTAATTGAAGGTAGAAATTCCACCGTTCCTCTTTCCACTTCTGCATCCACTCGTCTTCGCTGCCCGGGGGGACGAAAAACTGCATCTCCATCTGTTCGAACTCGCGGGTACGGAAGATGAAGTTACTGGGTGTGATTTCGTTGCGAAAGGCCTTCCCGGTCTGAGCGATGCCAAAGGGGAGTTTTAACCGGCAGGCCTGCATTACATTCAGATAATTCACATATATTCCCTGGGCGGTCTCCGGACGGAGATAGATTATATTCTCTCCGTCCTCCACCGGTCCCATATGGGTCTTGAACATCAGATTGAACTTTCGCGCTGGAGTAAGTGGTCCGCCGCAAGCAGGACAGACTTCAGAGGAAAGTTCATCTGCCCGAAAACGCTGCTTACAGTCCTTGCAGTCCACCATCAAATCGGCAAAGCTCTCCACATGCCCAGAGGCCTCCCACACCCGAGGGTGCATCAGGATACTGGCATCTAAACCCACGATGTTCTCGTGTTCTCTCACCATTACTTGCCACCAGAGCTGCTGGATATTGTCTTTCAATTCAATACCCAAGGGACCGTAATCCCAGCAGCTCCCCAACCCTCCGTAGATCTCACTGCTCTGAAAGATAAAACCTCGCCGTTTACAAAGCGAAACCAACTTCTCCATCAAATCAGCTGTTTCAGTTGCCATAGTTCCTCCATAACGTTTAAACGCAGAAAAAGAAAAGGTTCAACACTGAAAAACACAGAATACCAAGAAAGAGATGGACGAAATAGCTTGGGATGAAATTCTTTCAGTTGGCGCGACCCTTCTCGTACTGGTAACCTGGGTCTTCTACCAACTATGGCTAAATTCAAAGAAGGGGTTTTGCCCCTCTGGTCCTGAGGCTTTGGAGTTTTCCTCGCACTTCACTGGCCAGTACACTCTCTGGGTAGTGGAGCAGAAAGAGTCTGTATTCCCTTTCCGCGCCCTGATAGTCCCGAAGCCTCTTTTCGTAGATTTCGCCCAGCTTCTTCTGTGCCTCTGCGCAGAGGGGGCTCTGGGGGTATTCTGATAGAAGTCTTCTTAAGGCATCTATTGCAGCTTGAAAATCCCCCATCTTGTCTCTGAGCCTGGATTCTAACAGGAGTAGATCGTCGCTGAGGGCAGATTCAGTGAATCCAGCCTTTGATTGTTCAATCTGTTTCAAAGCTTGGTTGTATTTTTGTTGCCTGAGGAGAAGCTCGGCAGTGGTGAAAAGCTTTAATGCCTCCGGAGAGTTTAAATTCTCCCGGACAAAAACCATTTTCTCTAAGGCATCGTTGATGTAATTCTCTGCCACTCCGCCCCTTACGAGCTGCTGACACAGACCGAGCATCTGTTGAAATTTCCCCTGAAAGTAGCAAATCTCGGCGATCTTGAACCGGAGTGTCCCGGCCTGTTTGGGTAATCTCTCTGTGAGGATTTGCAGAAGCTCTCTGGCTTTGTCCAGTTCTCCTTTGTCCACT
>DAOVDP010000166.1 GCA_030669445.1 Candidatus Latescibacterota bacterium
TTTTAGAGGCTTCGAGGCCACTCTCAGCAGACTCCACCTCATAACCCTGATAGGAAAGAGTCTCTTTGAGCACCTCTCTTATTCGTGATTCATCGTCAACTACCAAGATTCTCATTTCCGGACCTTGCTGGTTGGGAATTGCGTAGAACTCGCGAAAACAGATTAAAAGACTGAAAAAAGACCTCACTTGGGCACAAATTGTGTACTCTATCCCAGATTCGTTGCAATTTTTAAAGACCTCTCTCTAATGAATCTCAACCCATACTGGGATTTAAAAATAATATATACTCTCACTACTCACAAGTCAAGCTCAAATTCTGCAATGTACCCCAAAAAGGGACTGATTCTGTAGAAGTAGTGTCTGTCCGGAAACTAACCAAATTCGGATATTCTCGTCATTGCGAGCGACTAAAAGGAGCGAAGCAATCTCTTGAAAATACAAAGATTGCTTCGTCGTTCGTTCCTCACTCCTCGCATCGAGTTTGGGTCTTCTGGCTATCGCCCAAAAAATGGTTGACATTTGCGAGAATGTTAATTATGTTCTAATAATGAAGCTCCTTAATAGAGGAGCCGATCGATCAATCTCAGAGGAAAAAAATGTCTCTGACACTCTTAATAGTAGATGATGAGGAAAGCGAGAGACTCCTTCTTGGGGAGTTTTTTGCTAATGAGGGCTACCGGGTCATCTTGGCCTCATCTGGTAAGGAAGGGTTAAAGAAGTTCGTGGAGACAGCCCCTGCTTTGGTGCTGCTGGATATCCGTTTGCCCGATATAGGGGGTATAGAGGTTCTGGAGAGGCTGAAAAGGTTGAACAAGGAATGTCCCGTGATTATGGCAACAGGATATGCCTCTGTGGGATCGTCAATAAGGGCACTGAAGCTTGGGGCAGTGGATTACATAATTAAACCTTTTCGCCTGGACGAGTTGAAGCTAATCGTTGAGCGGGCCCTGGAGAAGCCAGCACCAAGTCATCCAGCCCAGCCAGGTACCGAAAAGAGCAGAAGCGGATTTGATAATATCATAGGTGATAGCCCGGAAATAAAAAGCCTGTTGGGCACAGTGGCCAGGATGGCTAAAGTCGGCTCCGCCACGACCCTCATTCGAGGAGAAAGCGGAACCGGCAAGGAACTGATCGCCAGGGCAATTCACTTCAACAGCCCCCGATGCGATAATCCCTTTGTGGAGGTTAACTGTACGGCTATACCGGAAACTCTACTGGAGGATGAATTGTTCGGGCACGAGAAGGGTGCCTATACCGACGCTAAAACGCCAAGGAAGGGGCTTCTTGAGCTTGCAGATGGGGGCACGCTTTTCCTGGATGAAGTGGGTCATATAAACCAGGCGCTGCAGGTGAAGCTGCTCCGGGTTTTGGAAACACAGACCTTCAGGCGACTCGGCGGAACCAACCAGATCCAGGTCTCCACCAAGATCATCGCCGCCACCAACAGAGACCTGGAGGAAGCGCTGGAGAACGGCTCTTTCAGGGAGGACCTCTACTACCGACTAAATGTGATCTCCATTTGTCTGCCACCACTGCGGGACCGGGGTGACGACATAATCCAGATCGCAGAACACTACATTGATCGCTATAACCGACAATACGACCGGAACATACGCGGGCTGTCACCTGAAACTAAGACATTTCTGAAACAATATCACTGGCCTGGAAACGTGAGAGAACTGAAGAATGTTATTGAACGGGTGATCCTTCTGGGAGACGGACAGATCATCCAACCTGAAGACCTATTGATCGACCGGCGCCCAAAAGAACAGCGGACACAGGTGGCTAAACCAACAGTGGAGATCGCAGAGACGGACGAGGTGAAGGTGATCTTTCCGCCCAGTGGGATATCCCTCGAGGCTGTGGAGAAAAAGCTGATCGAACAGGCTCTGAGGGTGACCAGATGGAACACCACCAGGGCGGCCCAATTGCTGCACCTCAGCAGAGATACACTCCGGTACCGAATGAAGAAATACGACCTTGACTCCCTGGGCTGACCGCTGACGGGCTCCGGTGTCCAATTCCGGAAACCCAGCAACCCGCGGACAGGAATTTCCCCCAAAGTGGGTGATATGACCCCATTCGGGGAGGGGCACCCCACATATTTTGAAAACAATGCGCCACGTATCTTTTTCTGGTGATGAAGCTATCTCCTCTCGCTCCAGTGAGAAAGCGGAGAGAAGAGTCCTTCATCTCCTGATTGGCATAACTTTTGCTACTATTCCAAGTAGCAAACAAGCCACTTGTTCATGGAAAGCATCCTTCCTATACGGTACGAAGGAGGTGATGGTCTGCCGAAAGGAGCGATGCTGTAAGTAAATCTTTGGTTTCGAACTCTCTCTAAAATCTTTGGTTCGAAAACCTCTCATGAAAGGAGGAAGACAATGTTTGGTACTACAAAGTCAATTCTGGGAGTATCTATCGGCTGCTTGGCGTTGGCAGTTATGGTCTTCTCCGGATGTGCCGACTTTGGCGACGTCACCGGACCAGAACGTCAGAGCGAGGCTGTCGATCAGGTGAAGTATGAGCAGCCGTCAATTGCTCCACCCGCTGGGCTCAACTGGCTGCGGTATGCACCTGCCGAGGGCTTGGCGAAGACAACCCCTGGCAAGAATTATATCGAAGGGCTCTTCAAGCCTGGCGAAGATCTGACGCTCGTGTTGGGCAAATTGCCCACCATCTCTATGAAGTTAGAGATCGATGGCAACGCTCTGAAGGAGGAGACACTGATAAGTATGTCTCTGCCAAAATCAGGGGCGGTGATGATGGATCTGGGTATAGGAGGCGTCTTTGGTCCTTCCGGCCTCAAGTTTCGGAAGCCGGCAAAGTGGACTATCGAGAGTGAAAACATCGATATCGACCCTGATGAGGTCGATGACCTCCAGTGCTACTGCTTGAACCAGGCCGGAGAGTGGGAACCCATAGCTGGAAAAGCTGAGCTTGTGGGCGATAAGCTCGTTCTCATCTGCTGGATCAAGCAC
>DAOVDP010000134.1 GCA_030669445.1 Candidatus Latescibacterota bacterium
ATGTATTCCTTCAAGGACATTGCCCCTGGGCTTCAAGGGGTGTTGGCGGCGGGTTTGGCTGAATCTCCGTATTAATACCTCATCCTTTGCATCAAGAAACAGGATTTCGAGATAAAATCCTTCTTCTTTAATCTGTGTAAAAATAGACTGGTATTGGTCGAGGAAACTCTTTTCTCGCACATCCATCACAAGGGCTACACGGGTGGGCATTGTGGAAACATTTTCAGTAAGGGAGAGGAACTCCGGCAAGAGGGCTATCGGAAGATTGTCCACACAGTAATAGCCCATGTCTTCAAAGGCTTTGAGTACAGTACTCTTACCGGATCCGGACATGCCGGTTATAACTATCGTTTGAACCAGTTTGACCGGATCATCAGGTGCTGAAATTGCCACCGGCTCATCTTTTTGAAACAGGGCTTGTAGGGATTTGTCAGTCACTTCTCGTTCTTTGTGTAAAACGCTGTGGGTCTTAGACCTGACCGTCTATTTCTTCTATTACTTTTTGAATGGAACGTGCATCCGGCGCTTCCATAATTCGCCGGTGCGCTTCCCGGGTCTTTAACACCCTTGAAACCTGGGCTAATAGTTTGAGATATGGGGTTGCCGAGTTGTCAGGTGCAAGCAAAAGAAACATTATGTGAACCGGACGGTTATCCATTGCATCAAAAGGGATACCTCCCGGGCTCCGGCCGACTAATATGAGCATATGGTCCAGTTCTGGGAGTTTCCCGTGTGGAATTGCCACTCCACCCCCAATACCTGTACTGCCTAGTTGTTCACGCTCATTGAGGACAGATAATACGGCATCCTGGTCCAAGTCGGGCTCTATTTCTGCTACCCTTTTAGCCAGGCTGGCCAGTGCCTCTTCTTTGGATTTGGTATTAAGATCGGGGATGATACATCCGTTGCAAAGAAAATCAAGTATCTTCACAGTCATTACGGTTCGACTAACCCCAAGGTCCCATCCATACGCCAGTAAAGGACGTTTATTGCGTCGGTCTCAGCATTGGTGAACATCATGAAATTTTGATTAAGTGACTGGAACTGAGCCGCTGCTTCCTCAACAGCCATGGGTTTGGCATCCATTTTTTTTGTGGTGATTATACCCGGGTCCCCTTTTTCTGTTTCAGGAGACGGTGATATGTCTAAAAGGGCCGGTTCGGAAATTGAGCTGGATCCTCTCTTGCTGCGGCTTTTTTCTTTATATCGCTTTAACTGCTTATAGATTTTGTCAGATACCAGATCTATAGCCGCCCGCATTTCATTCTGTTCTTCCTTGGCGGCTGCCCTAACGCCATCTCCTGAAATCACAACCTCTGCTGTCTGCCTGAATTTCTCCACTGACAAAACGACATTTACATCCATGGGACCATCGGCATATTTCTTGAGTTTTTGGAGTCTATTTTCAGCGTATTCGCGCAGTGCATCCGAGGGGTCTAGACGCCTAAATGTCACATTGATTTGCATATAATACCTCCAAGCGGGGATATAGCTAATCGCTAATTTTTTTTAAATTATAATTAATTGCAGGTCGCTTGCGGCGACTTGAGGGCAAAATACCCATCAGGTCTCTGTATTTTGCCACAGTTCGTCTTGCAATACGTATATGGTCCTTGGCCAATATTTCCACAATCTGCTTGTCACTGTATGGTCGAGTTAGGTTCTCTTCCTGGATCATCTGACGAATCTGTTCTTTTACACTATAGGATGCCACATCAGGGCCGTCGTCCCGGCCCAGACTCGCACTAAAAAAGAACTTGAGCTCAAGAATACCTTGTGGTGTATGGACATATTTATTTGTGGTTACTCTGCTTATGGTGGATTCGTGCATCTCGATGTCATCTGCCACGTCTCTGAGTATTAGGGGTTTGAGATAGGCTATTCCTTTATCCAGAAATTCCCTCTGGAACCCTACAATACTCTTTGTGACTCTGTAGATAGTCTTTTGTCGTTGTTGGATGCTGCGAATCAACCACAGGGCAGACTTGAGTTTGCCCTGAATGAAGTCCTTGGCAGAGGGAGTAGCAACTCCGTTTTTAATGGCATTGCGGTAAAAAGTGCTTATTTTCAGTCTCGGCATGTCTTCGTCATTCAAGGCAACTACATACTCATCATCTACTTTATAAACATGAATGTCGGGAACGATGTATTGGATTTCCTCATTGCTGAATGGTCGCCCGGGACAAGGTTCTAGGGCAGTTATTACCTCAATTGCCTGGGCTATTTCCTCCAATGACCGCCCGGTAGCTTTGGCCATAGCTTGATAATTGTGCCGTTCAATATGGTTAAGGTGCTCACTTACGAGTTCCACGACCAGTGGGTCATTGTCATTGATACCCAGGTGATCCATCTGGATCAATAGACATTCTTTGAGATCCCGGGCTGCAACACCAACAGGGTCGAAGAGCTGGACCTTTTTTAGTACATCCTCTACTTTTTCTGGATCACATTCCACTTCTTCAGCTATCTCTTCAATTGTAGCCTTGAGATAGCCGTTTCGGTCAAGATTTCCAATAATGAGACAAGCACTCCGACGCTCCATGCCATTGAAGTGTGCCATCTGGAGTTGCCACATCAGATGTTCTCTCAGATCGGTGGTGCGAGTGAAGAGGTTTTCATAGTTTGGTGTTTCCTTTTTTTCAAAGGAATATGCAGGAAGTGAGGACCTGTTGTCTTCGTCCCAGAAATCTTTCCAGTTTATGTCTTGAATTGCATTGTCTTCCCAGGGAATTTTTTCAAGTTCAGAGGAAGCCAGAGTCGGAAGTTGGGTCTCGTACGAGGCAGGTTCTTCTTCCTGGAGAGAGTTGCTGCGATCAGTATCATTTGAGGAGGGGATATCTTCCGATTCAGATTCCTCCAGGACTGGATTGATTTCTAATTCCTGGTCAATCGTTTCGATTAGTTCAACCCGGGAAAGTTGAAGCAGTTTTATGGCCTGCTGCAACTGGGGAGTCATTACCAACTGCTGTGTCAGCTTAAGTTGTTGGCGAAGTTCTAAGGCCATAGGAAATTAGAAAAGCCGTAACTGGCTTATAGTTTAAAATCTTCTCCCAGATATATTTTTCGTGCCAGATCGCTGGAGGCGATGTGTTCCGGAGTACCCTCTTCGCTAATAACTCCTAAATTAACAATATAGGCGCGATCACATACAGTCAAGGTTTCACGGACGTTGTGATCCGAGATAAAGACTCCTATTCCCCTGGCCTTCAGGCCCTGTATTATCTCTTGCAGGTCGGAGACAGCTAGGGGATCAATACCTGCAAAGGGTTCATCAAGAAGAATAAATGCGGGGTCGGTAGCAAGTGCCCGCATAACTTCCACCCGTCTCCGCTCCCCCCCTGAAAGTGACTGTGCTTGTTGATCCGCGAGGGCAGAGAGTCCCATGTCATCTGAGAGTTCAAGGGTCTTGCTCTCTATTTCCTGGTGGGAGAGTCCCCTTGTTTCCAGTACAAGGCGGATATTATCAGCAACTGACAGCTTCCTGAATACCGAGGGCTCTTGAGGTAGATAGGTTATGCCTTTACGAGCCCGTTTGTGCATAGGCAAATTAGTTACATCCTCCCCATTAAACGAAACTCTCCCTTCGTCAGGTCTGATGAGACCGGCGATCATATAAAATATAGTGGTCTTGCCGGCACCATTTGGGCCCAATAGACCTACTATGCTATGATCTGACAATTCGAGGCTTACGCCATTGACCACTGGCCGGCCACGAAAACGTTTCACCAGTTTCTCTACGTTCAATTTGCTCATATACTTTAAGCGGTCATAATTTGGGATTTCTTTTCATATTTTTTCATTCTGCCGGGTAGACAACTGCCTCAACCTTTGTTTCACTGCTTCCTTCAACTACACTTCGATCTTCATTAATAAAAAAGATAATCCGTTCTCCACTTACCCGGTTAGGGCCTTCCAAAACCTGGGCCGCACCTGTAATAGTTATCTTCTCAGCAGGTTTGTCGTAGATAGC